>JBIKMQ010000234.1:0-4665 GCA_044359215.1 Candidatus Chromulinivoraceae bacterium | reverse complement strand
TCACCGGCCACAGCTACATCGTCTACGGGCCGCTGGCCAATGGCGCCACGGCGCTGATGTACGAGGGCGCGCCCAACTGGCCCGAGCCCGACCGGTTCTGGCGCATCATCCAGAAGTACGGCGTCACGATCCTGTACACGGCCCCGACCGCGATCCGGGCCTTCATGAAGTGGGGCGACGAATGGGTGAAGAAGCACGACCTGTCGTCGCTGCGCCTGCTGGGCAGCGTGGGCGAGCCCATCAATCCCGAGGCTTGGACCTGGTACCACAAGGTGGTCGGTGGCGGGCGCTGCCCCATCGTGGACACCTGGTGGCAGACCGAGACGGGCAGCATCATGATCACGCCCATGCCGGGTGCGACCCCGCTGAAGCCGGGCACCGCCACCCTGCCGTTCTTCGGCATCCTGCCGGAGGTGGTCGACGACGCGGGCAAGCCCGTGCCGAAGAACTCCGGCGGCAAGCTGGTGGTCCGCAAGCCTTGGCCCTCGATGCTGCGCGGCATCTGGGGCGACCCGAAACGCTACCAGGAGACCTACTGGACCGAGGTGCCGGGGAGCTACTTCACGGGCGACGGCTGCCGCCAGGACAAGGACGGTTATTTCTGGATCGTGGGCCGCATCGACGACGTGCTCAATGTCGCCGGTCACCGCATCGGCACGGCCGAGGTGGAGAGCGCACTGGTCAGCCATCCGTCGGTGGCCGAGGCCGCGGTGGTGGGGCGACCCGACGAGTTGAAGGGGCAGGCGCTGGTCTGCTTCGTGACGCTCAAGACCGGCCAGAAAGCCTCGCCGGAGCTGAAGAACGAGCTGCGCAACCACATCGGCAAGGAGATCGGCCCGGTGGCCAAGCCCGACGAGGTGCGGTTCGCCGAGGCGCTGCCGAAGACCCGCTCGGGCAAGATCATGCGCCGTCTGCTCAAGCAAATCGCCAGCGGCGTGGAGATCAAGGGCGACACCACCACGCTCGAGGACATGAACGTCATCGCGAAGCTGGCTGCGGGCGAGGAATAGCCATGGACCAGGGCTGAAGCGGTGACCGGCAGCGCACTCCGCTCCGTCAGCCATCTCTCCCTCGGACTTCAAGGCCCCACGAGGCTCGACGCCTTGGTGGGGCCGTTGTTCATCGCAGGCGGTCGCGTTGGTAGCGGTCGCGCTCCCGGCGATTGTGCGCCTTGAGGTCGAGGTGAACCTGCCCCAGTTCGGCCTCGATCTGCGCGATGAAGGTGGAGCAGCTCGAGGCCAACCCACCGAAGCCCATCACCGTGTCGCGTTCGGCGTGGTCGTCGGTGATGACCAGCACCTCGCCGTAGTCCTTGAAGCGGTAGGCCGCCCGCTCGATGAGGTCGTCGGCTGTCTGGCCGGCCTTGGAATAGAGGACCTCGACCTTCCCGGGATCCGGCTTCGGTGTCCTGCGGCCGATGCCGCCACTTTGCCCGTCGAAGAAGAGCGTGATCGGGGTGCCCAGGGCCGCCTGGTATTCCTCGAGCCGCGCGACGAGGGCCTCCCGGGCCATGGCGGAATGGCGGGCCGAGCCCGGGGTGAGTTCGGGCCAGGCGTGCAGGAGGCTGTAGCCATCGACGAGAATGCGGATCAGCGGCATCGCAGGTGGCACACGCTCCACCGATCGGCGGGCGACGCAAGCCTGTCGTTCGGAGCTGGCAGGGCAGGGGAAGGGTCGCCTCCGGTTGCGTTCCTCGGGTCCACGAAACGGTTCATCCCGGCCATGGCCAACGGGCTTCGGACGCAACGACCCGGCCATGCCGACTCGGTGTCATCCGCGCCGGAAACCAACCTTCTGGCCTCGTCCCGGTGCGCCGCCGCATGCGCGCGGACGGCCGGCGCGGTGCGTTTGAACCCCGGCCCGAAACGCGATAGCGTCCGGCCATGCGTTGTTTCCGGGCTCACGATGTCGTCGGATTCCTCGCGCTGCTCGGGTGGGCCTTCGCCGCCTGGGCCGATGTCCGGCCGCCCTGGACCGCCGGCCGGTTGCGCGGATCGCCGGAGCCCCCGCCGATGGCCCAGGTGGAGCGGGTGTTCCCCCGGCTCCAGTTCAAGGACCCGGTCGAGTTGTGCTTCGATCCAACCGGTTCCCGCCTGTGGGTCCTGGAACTCGGCGGCCGGCTGGTCTCCTTCACCCCGAAGCCCGATCCGGCGGCGGCCGATCTCGCCGTGGATCTGGCCCAGGCGCGCAACCCCTTCGCCCAGGCGCTTGGGATGGCCTTCCACCCGAGCTTTGCCACCAACCGCCTCCTCTACCTCGTGTACGTGGTGCGTGACCGCGATCCGGCCGGCACCCGGTTGAGCCGCTTCCGGGTCGGGCCGGAAGATCCACCCCGCGTCGATCCCGCCAGTGAGCAACTGCTGCTGACCTGGATGGGCGGCGGGCACAACGGCAGCTCGCTGCAGTTCGGTCCCGACGGGTTCCTGTACGTGTCGACCGGCGACGCCACCGCGCCGGAACCGCCCGACGGCCTGCAGACCGGCCAGAACCTCGACGATCGACTGAGCTGCATCCTGCGCCTCGACGTCGACCGGCCCTCGGGCACCAACGCCTTCTCCATCCCTCCGGGCAACCCCTTCGTGGGGCGGCCCGGGGCGTTGCCGGAGATCTGGGCCTACGGCTTCCGCAACCCGTGGCGCATGTCCTTCGGCCCGGATGGCGCGCTGTGGGTGGGCGATGTCGGCTGGGAGTTGTGGGAGACGGTCCACCGCATCCGTTCAGGCGGCTACAATGGCGGTTGGAGCCGCATGGAGGGACCGCAATTGGTCAACGCCTCGCAGCAGCCGCCGACGCCGGTCTCCGACCCGCTCCTGGCGATCCCGCACAGCGAGTTCGCCAGCATCACCGGCGGGTTCTTCCATGACGGGGCCGACGGATTGCCGCAGCTGCGCGGGGCCTACGTCTTCGGCGACTGGGAGACCGGCAAGGTGCGTGCCCTGCGCCTCGAGGGCGAGCGCATCGCCTGGAACGAGGAACTCTGCGACACGCCCCTCAAGATCATCGCCTTCGCCAAGGATCCGTCGGGCGGACTGCTGCTGATGGACTACCGGCCCGATGCCGGCATCCATCGGTTGACCGCGCGCCGGGCCGCTGCGGACGTCGCGGGCGCCTTCCCCCGGAGGCTCTCCGAAACCGGGCTCTTCGCCGACACCGCCCGCCCAGTGCCGGCCTCGGGGGTGGTGGAATACGGCGTCACCTCGCCCCTGTGGTCCGACCATGCGGTGGCCCGTCGCTGGGTCGCCATCCCGGGGTCGGGTGTGGTGAAGACCAAGGTGGGCCGTGAATCGCACGAGCGCCGGTGGGACTTCCCGGCCGACTCGGTGCTGGTCAAGACCCTCAGCCTCGAGCGCGATCCCGGCAGGCCGGAGTCCGCCCGGCCGGTCGAGACGCAGGTGCTGCACCAGGGTCCCGAGGGCTGGCAGGCCTACGCCTACCGGTGGAACGAGGCGGGTACCGATGCCGATCTCGTGCCGGCGGCCGGCGGGTTGGTCGAGCGGACGGTGACCGATGCCCGGGAAGCCTCCGGAAGGCGAACCGAATCCTGGCGCATCGCCTCCCGGGCCGAATGCCTGCGGTGCCACAACCCGTGGGCCGGCCCGCCGCTGGCCTTCAATTTCGAGCAGTTGCTCGGCAAGGCCGACCTCGGCGAGGCCGGCCGCCTGGCCGGTCTCGGGGTGATCGAGGTGCACGACGACCTGCGCACCACGACCCGACTGAGCCGGCCGGACGACGGGACGGCCGACCTCGAGTCCCGCGCCCGCTCGTGGCTCCACGGCAACTGCGCCCATTGCCACCGCTGGGGGGCCGGTGGGGCCGTGCCGATCTTTCTCAACCTCGACCGGCCGCTGGCCGACAGCCGCCTGATCGACGCGGCCCCGGCACGCGGCACCTTCGGCATGCCCGAGGCCCGCGTGATCGCCCCGGGCGACCCGTGGCGCTCGGTGCTCTGGTACCGGATCTGCACCGAGGGGTCCGGGCGGATGCCCATCCAGGGATCGCGTCGCGTCGACGAGGCCGGCACCGCGCTGGTGGCCCGGTGGATTGAGGGCCTCGCCTCGGTGCGGCCTCCCTCCGAGTCCGTGCGCGCGGCCCGGGCCCGCGTCGTGGCTGCGGCACCGCTGGACCTCCCGATCGACCAGACCTCCGGCGCGCTGGCCTACCTGGCCCGCGTGCCTGTGCCGGACCCGGCCGTCGTCGGCAGGGCCCTGGTCTCCACCAACGGGCCGACCCGGGACCTGTTCCAGCGCTTCCTGCCGGCCTCCCAGCGCCGGCGTGTGCTCGGCGAGGGGTGGGACGAGGCCGTGCTGGTCGGGGTGTCGGGCGACGCGGGGCGGGGCAGGGTGCTCTTTCATTCCGATTCGGGCCCGCAATGCGGCCGGTGCCACCAGGCCGAGGGGAAGGGCCGGGAATTCGGCCCGGGCCTCGACGCCATCGCCTCGCGCCTGGACCGGGCGGCCTTGCTGGAGCAGATCCGCTGGCCCTCGCGCCGCATCGCCCCGGAGTTCGCGCTGCACCAGGTGGAGACCCGCGACGGGCTCCAGCACTCCGGATTCGTCGCGCCCGTCAAGGCGGTGGCCAGCGCGCCCGCCCCGCAGGACCTGCGCCTGCGGATCGAGGGCGGCGAGGTGGTGACCCTGGCGCGCGAGTCCGTTGCCTCGGAGACGG
>JBIKMQ010000233.1:0-4678 GCA_044359215.1 Candidatus Chromulinivoraceae bacterium | reverse complement strand
GGTGGGTCGGCCCGTCATTGGCGCTCAGGCCCGCCCGGTCCATGCAGAAGATCACCGGGAGGTCCTGCAGGCAGACGTCATGATGGATGCAGTCGTAGGCCCGCTGGAGGAAGGTGCTGTAGATGGCCACCACCGGATGGAATCCCATGGTCGCCATGCCGGCGGCGAAGATCACCGCGTGCTCCTCGGCGATGCCGACGTCGTAGTACTGGCCGGGCACGGCCTGCTCGAGCAGCTTCAGGCTCGTGCCGCTGGGCATGGCCGCGGTGATGCCCACCACCGATTTGTCCTTCTGGCAGAGCTTGACCATCGTCCGCCCGAAGACCTCCTGCCACATGGGGGCCGACCCGACCTTGGGCGGCGGGGTCTGGCCGGTGGCCGCGTCGTACGAACCGAGCCCGTGGAATTTCTCCGGGTGCTTGAGGGCGGCCTCGTAGCCCTTGCCCTTCTGCGTCAGCACGTGGATGACCACCGGCTCGTTGCACGTCTTGGCAAACTCCAGGGTGCTGACCAGGAGCGGGATGTTGTGCCCGTCGATGGGCCCCAGGTACCGCAGGCCGAACTCTTCGAACAGCAGGGCGCTGCCGTGGCCGCCGCGGCCGTCGGCGTCGAGTGCGTTGTGCGCCGGCTCGAGGGCCAGCGAGTTGGCGATGCCCTTGAGGGCCTCCTCGGCCTTGGCGCCCAACATGGCAACCTGCTCACCGCGAGGCAGGCGCTTGAGCCAGTTGTTGAAGTCACGGGCCAGCCGGTTGTAGCGGGGGCTGGCCGTGAGCTTGCCGAGGTACTCGGCGATGGCCCCGACGTTCTTGGCGATGGACCACTCGTTGTCGTTGAGGATGCCGATGAAGCGCTTTGTGGTGCACTTGATGTTGTTGAGCGCCTCGAAGCTGATGCCGTTGGTGAGGGCCGCATCGCCGAAGATGCAGACCACGTTCTCGTCGGTCTTCTTCTGGTCCCGCGCGGCGCACATGCCCAGCGCCGCCGACAGGGCCGTGCCGGCGTGGCCGGCCCCGTAGCAGTCGTGCTCGCTCTCGGTGCGCAGCGCGAAGCCGTTGAGGCCGTCGGTGGTGCGGATGGTCCGGAAGCGGTCACGGCGACCGGTCAGGATCTTGTGCACATAAACCTGGTGGCTGACATCCCAGACGAACTTGTCCTTGGGGGTCTCGAACACCCGATGGAGGGCGATCGACAGCTCGACGACGCCGAGGTTCGGTCCGAGGTGTCCGCCGCTCTTGGCCAGACCTTCGATCAACTCCTGCCGGATGTCGGCAGCCAGCTCGGTCAGTTGCTCCGGGGTCAGCTTCTTGACGTGCGACGGGTGATCGACCATTTCGAGATATCGGCTCATGGGGTGGTGACTGCGGGCAAAATCGGAAAGTCAGCGGGGGAGGCGGGGCTGCATCAGGGCGCTCAGGCGACGCCGGATCCATCGTCGCCCATCGGGCGGGTGGAGAGCGTCCCGTCGAGGTTCTCCTCGAGCCTACGGACCTTGCCCTCGGCCTCTCCGAGTCGGTCCTGACACAGGCGGGCCAGGGCCGCACCCTCTTCGAAGCGCTGGATCAACTGGTCCAGGGGAAGCTCATCGGATTCCATCGCCTCGACGATGGATTCCAGCTTCCTGAGGGCTTCCTCGAAGGAAACCTCCCCCGCCGACGCGGCGGTTTGCACACCCTGTGACACGGGCGGAAAATGCGTCGAAACCCCCCGGATTGCCTAGCGGTATTTTGGAGGCCAAGCCGGTGCGACGGGTAGATCGACGGCCGCCTTTGGAGTTTCCCTCCGGCCCCGGAAGGCGTTTGATGGGCTTCGTGCTGAGCACGCTGCGGATCAAGAACCTGGCCCTGGTGGCGGACCTCACCGTGGAGCTGGAGCCTGGCTTCTGCGCCATCACCGGCGAGACCGGCACGGGCAAGTCGGTCATCCTGGGGGCTCTCCACCTGGTGCTGGGCCGCCGTGCCGACCGGGGCGCCCTCCGGTCCGGGGCCGCCACCTGCTCGGTGGAGGCGGTCTTCGAGATCGGGTCGCTGGCCGACCGGTTGTCCCCGTTCCTCGAGGAACGGGGACTCGAGCCGTGCGAAGGCGGGCAACTGGTGCTCAAGCGGACATTCACCGCGTCGGGAACGAACCGGCAGTTCGTCAACGGCAGCCCGACCACGCTGGCGACCCTCGAGGAGATGGGCGGCTGGCTCATCGACCTGCACGGGCCACACGACCACCAGTCCCTGCTCCACCCGAGGCTGCAGTTGAGCCTGGTCGACGCCTACGGCGGGCTCGACCCGCTCCGGGAGGCCTTCGCCGACCAACTCCGGCGTCGGGCCAGCCTCCAGGAGGCCAAGGCGACCCTGATCGTGGATGAACGCACCTATGCCCAGCAGCTCGACCTGCTGCGCCACCAGATGCGGGAGATCTCCGAGGCGCGACTCCGACCCGGCGAGCTGGCGGAACTCGAGGCGGAGCATTCCCGCGCGGCCAACGCCGCCCGCCTGCTGGAGCTTTCGCAGGGCGCGCTGGCTGCCCTGGGCGAGGCCGAGGACGCCACCCTCACCAGCCTCGGGGCGGTCGGCCGCTCACTGCAGGAACTGGCCCGGATCGACACCGCCGCCCAGGCCCTCCTCGACCTCCAGAGCCAGGCCACCGACCTGCTCCGCGACCTCCAGGCGGGACTTTCCAGATACGCCGACCGCATCGAGGTCGAACCCGCGCGCCTGGCGGGCCTGGAGGAGCGGCTCGACCTGATCCAGTCGCTCCTGCGCAAGTACGGGGGGACGGTCGAGGAGGTGCTGGCCTTCGGTGACCAGGCCCGCGACCGGCTCGAGGCGCTCGAGGGCCGGGACGTCGAACTCGAGCGGATCGACGCCGAGCTCCGGGACGTCGAATCGATCCTTGCCTCGCGGGGACGGGAGCTGTCGGAACGGCGCCGGGCCGTGCTCCCCGGCCTCAACCGGGCGGCGGAGACCGAACTGGGGAGCCTGGGATTCCGGCAAAGCCGCTTCGAGGCCGGCCTGGTCCATGATCCCGACCCGGCACGGGCGACGGAAACCGGGATGGACCGCATGGAGTTCCAGTTCGCCCCGAACCCGGGGGAGCCGGCCCGGCCGCTCCGGGCCATCGCCTCCAGCGGCGAGCTCGCCCGGGTGATGCTGGCCCTCAAGACCGTGCTGGCCGACCAGGATGCCGTCCCGGTGCTTGTCTTCGACGAGGTGGACGCCAACGTCGGCGGCGAAACGGCCCACGCCGTCGGGCAGAAGATGGCCACCATCGCCAAGCGGCACCAGGTGCTCTGCATCACCCACCTCGCCCCGGTGGCCGCGGCGGCCGGGACCCACTACCAGGTGCTCAAGGAGGTGCGCGACGGGCGGACCGAATCGCGCATCCAGGCCCTCGATCGCCCGGAACGCGTGGCCGAACTGGGCCGGATGCTTGGCGGCGGATCGGCCGCCCAACGGCATGCCGAGGAGCTGCTGTCCCAATCCAAGGGTCCATCCCGCTGAAACGACCGGTCCCGCCGAGATTCGCCCCGGACCTCCCGATCATGCCGTGCGCCCAGCCCATCACCCGGATGCGACTCCGGGGCTTCGACCTCGCCCTCACCCACTCCTGGGCCATCGCCACGGACGTCCGGGCGGGCCACGTGGGCGGCAAGACCAGGTGCCCGGTGGTCTTCGTGGAATTGGGGGACGCAATCGGACGCTCCGGTATCGGCGAGGCATCCCCGTCCAGCCAGTATCGGGAAACCCCGGAGACGGTGGAACGCTTCCTTCGCCGCATCGATCCGGCCCGGCTCTCCTTCGACGACCTGCCCGGTTCCCGCGCCTACCTGGAGTCCCTGCCCGAACCGAGCATGCCGGCCCGGTGCGCGGTGGACATCGCCCTGCTGGATGGCGCGGCCCGGGCCGCCCGGCTGCCCTTGCACGGGTTCCTGGGCCTGGACTTCCCGGCGGCCGGGGTCCTCTCGTCCTTCACGCTCGGGCTGGACTCGCCCGGACGGATGGAGGCCAAGGCCCACGAGGCGCGGCGTTATCCGGTCCTCAAGATGAAGCTCGGGGCACCGACCGACGCCGCCAACCTCGACGCGGTCCGCCGGGCGGTGCCGGGCAAGACCCTCCGGGTCGACGCCAACGCGGCCTGGAAGACCCGGGAAGAGGCCCTCGACCGCATCCTCGCGCTGGCCGCCCACGGCCCCATCGAGTTTGTCGAGCAACCCATGCCGCCCGATGCCCCCGAGGCCGACGCGGTCTGGCTCAAGGAGCGCTCACCCCTGCCCCTCGTCGGCGACGAATCCTACCAGGATGCCCGGGATGCGGAGCGGTGCGCCCGGTGCTTCCACGGTGTGAACGTCAAGCTGGTGAAGACCGGCGGCGTGACCGCCGCCAAGGAGGCCCTCGAGGCCGCCCGTCGGCTGGGGCTCAAGACCATGTTGGGGTGCATGATCGAATCGTCGGTGCTCATCAGCGCCGCCGCCCACCTGGCATCGCTGGCCGACTGGCTGGACCTCGATGGCAACGTGTTGATCGCCAACGACCCGTACGAGGGCGTGCGCAACCTGGACGGACGCCTCACCTTCGAGGGGGCCCCCGAGGCCTTCGGCCTGCAGACGGCTCCACGTCCGAGCCCGTCCGAAGCCGCCGACCTGGCGACTGGAACGGCCCATTGACCCACCGGTTGACCAACCCCCGGA
>JBIKMQ010000232.1:0-4679 GCA_044359215.1 Candidatus Chromulinivoraceae bacterium | reverse complement strand
ATCCCGAGCTCGAGGGCAAGCTGCCGCCGCTGCGCTCCAGCGACTCGCCGGCTGGCCACCTCTCGGCCGCCACGGCCAGGACCCTGGGCCTGGACCCCGGGGTCGTCGTCAGCGCCGGCGGCGGCGACAACATGATGGGCGCCATCGGCACGGGGAACACCCGTGAGGGCGTGGTGACGGCCAGCTTCGGCACCAGCGGTACCATCTACGCCTGCGCCGAGAAGCCGGTGGTGGACCCAGCCGGCGAGATCGCCGCCTTCTGCGACTCGACCAACCGGTGGCTGCCGCTGCTCTGCACCATGAACGTCACCGTGGCCACCGAGATGGTGCGCAACGAGGCCGGCCTTGACCACGCCCGGTTCGAGAAGCTCGCCGCCAAGGCCCCGGCGGGATCCGACGGTCTGCTGCTGCTGCCTTACCTGGAAGGTGAGCGCACCCCCAACCTGCCCGATGGCACGGGCGTGTTCTTCGGCGTCCGGCCCCGAACCTTCACCTCGGCCCACTATGCGCGTGCGGCCATGGAGGGCGTGACCCTCGGCATGAACTATGGCCTGCGCCGACTGGGGGCCCTGGGCGTCACGGCCCGTCAAGTGCGTGCCACCGGGGGCGGTGCCAAGTCCAAGTTGTGGCGGCAGATCATGGCCGACGTCTTCAACGCCGAGGTGGTCACCCTGAAGGTCGGCGAGGGGGCCGCCTATGGCTCGGCGCTGCAGGCGCTGTGGTGCTGGCGTCGCCAGAAGGGTGACCGGGTCGAGATCTCCGAGATCACCGACCGCTTTGTCTCGCTGCAGACCGGTGAGACGGCCGAGCCCCGGCCCGCCCAGGTCGAGGTGTATCGCGGGCTCCAGGAGTTGCAGGAAGAGTTGGCGCGGTCGCTGGCGCCGGCCTTCACGCGCCACCGGTCCCTGCTCGCCTGAGCGGGTGACGAAGGCGGGTGGACCACCCGGATCGCCTAGCCGAGGGGATCGGCGTCGCGCACCTTCTCGATCCATCGCTCCCGCAGCTGACGGATCTCGCCCAGCAGGGAGGTCATCAACCTGCCAAGCTCACCTGCGGCCTGCCCCCTGCGGATCGCCGCCCGGACTTCCAGGTCCAGGGTCGCATCCGTGGCCTTCGAGTGGAACTGGCTTCCGAGCGACGCGAGCGTGAAGTTCATGCTCTCGAAGGGGATTTCCGTGTGCTGCCCGCGGCTCTTGGTGGCGGCGAGCCGGACCAGTTGGTCGGGCGAGAGGACATACCAGCAGCCGTGGTTGGGAGCCCAGACGACGCAGGTGATGAACTTGATGGCGCGCACCTGATTGATGGTGCCGCCGGCCCCGGCGGGCGCATGGCATTCCTTGACCTCGACGTAGTGATCCACCCCGTCCACCGGCACGATCACATCCCCGCGCTTGGCCTCGTCGCTGGCACGGGAATCCCGGACCAGCTTCCGAAATGCCGACTCCGCAGCCTTCCCCTCCAGCCTGATCGCCTGTCTCTCAGCCATTGGCATCCTTTTTTGGCAGGATGCCGGGATGGCCCATCCGGGCGAGCCGATTCGAGCGGAATCTGGAAGGGCGGGAACGATCCGGTGCCACAGAAGCTCCGGGACGCACCGCGATCCGAGGCGTAAGAGTTCCGGCGTGGAGTGCCTTGGGATTGGAGTCGGAGGAACTCCGGGAGGACTTGGTGCACCCGTGAGGAGTCGAACCTCAAACCTGCTGATCCGTAGTCAGCCGCTCTATCCAATTGAGCTACGGGTGCACAAAGGAGCCGAGACCCTAAGGGGGCGCGTCCGGTGGGATCAAGTGTTTTTCGGCCGCCATGGCGCAATGAGTGCCATGAGTTCTGGCCCGAATGAGGCGTCCTTCGCGCCGAGTCCCAGGGGATGCGGCTGGCCCAAGGGTGAGTCCCATGGCAGGTTTCATCCATGGATCGTCGTGGGTTTCTCGGGGCGATGGCCTCGATCGGGATGTCGGCCGGTGGTTCGGGCCTGCTGGCGGCCGAGCGACGACCGGCCCAGATGTCCACCACCATCCTGGTGGTGGGGGGCGGACTCGGGGGCGTCGCGGCCGCGCTGGCGGCCTGCCGGGCGGGGCACCGGGTCGTGCTCACCGAGGAGACCCTCTGGATCGGCGGTCAATTGACCTCGCAGGCGGTCCCACCCGACGAGCACCCGTGGATCGAGGAGGCCGGTTGCACCCGGAGCTATCGCCAGTTCCGAGACGAGGTCCGCCAGCGCTTCCTCCGGGACTTGCCGGTCACCGCCGCCACCCGTGCCGCCGCGCCGCGCCTGAACCCCGGCGGGGGGTGGGTCTCCCGCCTTTGCCATGAGCCGAGGCTCGCGCTCTCGGTGCTCCAGTCGATGCTGGCCCCGTTCATCGCCTCGGGCCGTCTGACCCTCCTCCTCGGCCACCGGCCCACAGGGGTCTCCATGCGGGGCGATCGCATCGAGGCCGTCCAGTTCGAGCCGGTGAACGGAGGACGCCGGCGCACGGTCTCGGCTCCCTGGGTGCTGGAGGCGACCGAGCTCGGGGACCTGTTGCCGCTGGCCGGTGTGGAGCATGTCACCGGGGCCGAATCCCGCTCGGAGACCGGGGAGCCCTCGGCGCCGGAGACGGCCGACCCGCTGGACCAGCAGGCCATCACCTGGTGCTTCGCCCTCGAGCACCACGCCGGGCAGAACCATGTCGCCGGTCGCCCCGACGACTACGCCCGGTGGCGTGACTACGTGCCGCGCATGACGCCGCCGTGGCCGGGCCGGCTCTTCGCCTGGGAACACAGCCATCCGGTGACCCTCCAGCCGCGCTCGCTGCCCTTCGACCCGGTCACCGAGTCGGGCTTCCCCAACCTCTGGACCTACCGACGGATCCGGGACGCCTCCCGCTTCGAGGATCCCAAGGCCTTCCCGTCGGTCTGCCTGGTGAACTGGCCGCAGAACGACCACTGGCTGGCCCCGTTGGTGGGTCCCGGCGTGGGCCCGGAGCAACGCCGGCAACGCGAGGCCGAGGCCAAGGCGTTGGGCCGGAGCCTGATCCACTGGCTCCAGACCGAGGCGCCCCGGCCGGACGGCGGGACCGGATGGCCGGGCCTCAAGCCCAGCGCCGGCACCCTGGGCACCCCCGATGGATTCGCCCTCGCCCCGTACATCCGGGAGGCCCGCCGCATCCGTGCGCGCTTCACGGTCACCGAGCGCCACATCGCCACCGAACCCCGCAAGGCCGAGACCGGGGCGACCGCGGCGACCGTGCGGGCCGCCACGTTCGCGGACTCGGTCGGTGTCGGTGCCTACCGCATCGACCTCCACCCCTCGACCACCGGGCGCAACTACGTCGACGTGTCGAGCCTGCCCTTCCAGATCCCCCTCGGATCGCTCCTGCCGCAGCGGGTCGGGAACCTCATTGCCGCGGGCAAATGCCTCGGGGTCACCCACATCGCCAACGGGTGCTACCGGCTTCACCCGGTGGAGTGGAACATCGGCGAGGCCGCCGGCGCGCTGGCCGCCTTCTGTGCCGATCGCAAGCTCACGCCGGAGGCCGTCCATGCCCGGGCGGGGCTCACGGCCGACTTCCAGAAGCGACTCCGGGACGACGGCTTCGAATTGGAGTGGACCGCGCCGATCCGTCCTCTCTGACGGGTTGCGGGTCTGTGCGGTGCGGACCGGGAGGCTCCATGAATCCCTTGGAGTCGGGCGGTCTTGTGGTGTTGGATGGCGTCACCTCTTGCCCATGAAGCGCACGTCTTCCCCGAAGTCCGACCGTTCGTCGTCCCGGGTGGCCTCATCGCCGTCCAAGTCCACCAAGCCGTCCAAGCCTGCCAAGCCCATCGCTGACGCCAAGGGGTCCACCGCCAAGGCACCTGCCGCGGCCCAGCGTTCCGTGGCCACCCGTGGAGCCTCGGCCGACCGATTCGT
The DNA here is from genome assembly GCA_044359215.1 of Candidatus Chromulinivoraceae bacterium. Lineage (GTDB taxonomy): Bacteria > Verrucomicrobiota > Verrucomicrobiia > Limisphaerales > UBA9464 > SXXZ01. Next base: position 787 of record JBIKMQ010000232.1, on the reverse strand, counting down.
CCTCATCATGGCCGGTGGCCGTGGGGAGCGGTTCTGGCCGGTGAGCCGCGAGAAGACGCCCAAGCAGTTGATCCGCCTGCTCGGCGGGCGGTCGTTCCTCCAGCAGGCCGTCGACCGGGTGCTGCCGCTGGTGCCCGTGGCCAACATCCTGATCATCACCAATGCCGTGCAGGCGGCCGAGGTGCGCCGACAACTGCCCGAGTTGCCCAAGGAGAACATCCTCGGGGAGCCGGTCGGCCGTGACACGTGCGCGGCGGTCACCCTGGGGGCGGCTGTCGTGGGGGCGCGCTCGACCACGGCGGTCATGGCGGTGCTGCCTGCCGACCATGTCATCCACGACGAGAAGGGCTTCCGACAGGTGCTCTCCGACGCCTTCGACGTGGCCTCCCGCGGGCAGGTGATCGTCACCATCGGCATCCAGCCCACCGGGCCGGAGACGGGCTATGGGTACATCCAGTCGGCCAAGGCCCTGCCGCCCCCCGCCTCGGGCAAGCCGCTGAAGACCCCGCTCTTCAAGGTGGAGCGCTTCGTCGAGAAGCCCTCCCTCGAGAAGGCCCAGGAGTACCTGGCCTCCGGCGACTACCGCTGGAATGCGGGCATGTTCGTCTGGTCGTTCGTCACCATCACCAACGCGCTTGCCGTGCACCAACCCGAGATGCACCAGGCCTGCCAGCGCTGGTTCGCCGCGGCGTCGAAGGGCGCCCGGAAGCTCGAGTCGGTGCTGGCGGCGGAGTACCCGGCCATCCGGAAGATCAGCGTGGACTTCGCGCTCATGGAGAAGGCCCAG
>JBIKMQ010000305.1:0-4062 GCA_044359215.1 Candidatus Chromulinivoraceae bacterium | reverse complement strand
ACCCTGACCGGCGGAACCCAGCTGGAGGTGGGCCTTTCCCTGTCCAAGGAGGAGGTCGTCGGGGTGCAATCCATGCTCGACGCCCTGGGGCGAAAACTCGCGCGTCCCCAGGTCGAGGAGATCATAGAAGCTCAGGCGGGCGACAACTCCAGGCGCCTGCTGCTGGTCGAAGACGACCTCACCAGTCGACGTCTCATCCGCGCCCTGCTCCCCAAGGATCTCAAGGTCAACATCACCGAGGCGGAGGATGGCCAGATTGCCCTCCAGATGATGGAGAAGCCGCCCTACCCGGACGTCATCGTCTGCGACGTGCTCATGCCCAACATGGATGGGCTGGAGTTCCTTGCCAGGATCCGGGACCTGCCGCGCTTCTCCAACACGCCGGTGGTGATGATCTCGGCCAACGCGTTCAAGGACAACGTCGCCAAGGCGGCCTCCCTCAAGGTGACCAAGTTCCTGCGCAAGCCCCTCGATCGGCAGGAACTCAACGACGCCATCGAGGCGGCGCTCAAGTCGGTTGGTTCCAAGGACTCGGCCATGTTCAAGGCGCAGCAGCGGTTGTGTCTGGATGACAAGGCCTACTTCGAGCTTTCGGCCGGTTTCTCACGGGCCATCAGCGAATCCATCACCTTTGTCCGTTCGTCCATCAGCCGCGACCGTTGGCAGGCGGCCGCGATCCGCGTCAACGCCCTCGGCGGTTCCATCCAGATGGTCGGCGACGAGCGGTTGTCCTCGGCCATCACCCGTGTCGAGTCCCAGCTCAAGCGCGCCAATGTCACCGGTGTCACGGTGGAACTCGAGGTGCTGGAGCAGGAGAATGAGCGCTTCATGCGGACCCTCGTTCACGCCTTCAACGATGAGAACCCCGTGGATTCCGAGACCCAGCCGGTGGAACAGAAGCCGTCGGTTTCGGTCTCGGTTCCGGACTGACCGGGCGCTGCCCTGGCAGGCTCGTTCCTTTCGGATCCAGGGGAGTCCGCGGGACCGGCGCAGGCGGATCTCCCGCCATGCGCCGGAGCCGACGGCGACACGCGGGTGCCCTGCACCGGCACCCGGGCAGCACGAAGCGGCTTCCTCCGGATGACCTCCGCCCCTAGCCTCCGACGGTGATTTCGCTGGCCGACACCTCCGCAGGACAGGAACCCGCCGACCTGGTGGGGCCCGTGCGCGAGATCTTCTCGCCGACCGGTCTGCTGTCCCGTGCCAGCAATTTCGAGTATCGCCCGGAGCAGCAGCAGATGGCCGTGGCCGTGGCTGCCGCCCTTCAGGATCGTCGTCACCTGCTGGTGGAGGCCGGCACCGGGGTCGGCAAGAGCTTCGCCTACCTCATCCCGGCCATCCTGTTCGCCGTCGCCCACAAGAAGAAGGCCGTCCTCTCGACCCACACCATCAACCTGCAGGAACAGCTCGTGGAAAAGGATCTGCCCGTGCTCAAGCAGGTCCTGCCGGTCGACTTCAGTTTCGCCATGCTGAAGGGACGGTCCAACTACCTCTGCACCCGACGGCTCCGCAAGGCCCTCCAGCAGAGCGACTCGCTCTTCACGTCGCCCGAGGCGGCCGAGTTGCGGCGCATCGAGGAATGGAGCCGGACCACGCAGGATGGATCGCTGAGCGACTTCCCGGTGGAGCCGGATCCGAAGGTTTGGGAGCACGTGTGCTCGGAACGCGGCCTGTGCACCCCGAAGAAATGCGGGTTCCAGAGCGAGCAGGCCAAGCTGGGCCCGGTGTGCTTCTTCCAGCGCGCCCGCCAGCGTATTCTCGGGGCCGACGTGCTGGTGCTCAACCACACGTTGTTCTTCACCCTGCTCAACGGCGTCGATGCCGACCCCGAGGGCGGGGTGCTTTTCAAGAACGATTTCGTCATCTTCGACGAGGCCCACACGGTCGAGTCCGTCGCCGCGCGGCACATCGGCCTGAGCGTCAGCAGCGGCCAGGTGCGCTATGCCCTCCAGCGGCTTTGGAACCCGCGCACCGAGAAGGGGCTCCTGGCCACGCTCCGCTCGGCCTCCAACGTCCGGCTCGTGGCCGACGTGCTCCGCGAGACCGACGACTTCTTCCTCAGGGTCGAGGATTCCTGCCAGGAGCTGGCCCAACGCTCCGGCCCGGAGTCTCCCGGGCGGGGTGATGCAGAGCGTCCACCTTCCGGCGAACCGGCCTCCCGACCCTGGAAGGAGCTCCGCATCCGCCGTCCCGATCTGGTCCAGGACAGCCTGACGTTGCCCCTGCAACGGCTCCGGGAACAGATCCACGACCTCATCCAGACCTCCGAGGACAAGGAGACCGGCGAGGAGCTGCTCGAGTGCAACCGGCGCCTGGCCGATCTGCGCACGGCGGTCATGACCTTCCTCAGCCAGGCGGCCGAGGGTCATGTCTACTGGGTGGAGCGAACCGGCAAGGCGCAACGGAACCTCTCGCTCAACGCGGCCCCCGTCGAGGTCGCCGACTTCCTGAGGGAGAGGCTCTTCGGGTCCGGGACCTCCGTGATCCTGACGAGCGCCACGCTCGGCACGGCGGGAGCGGTGACGCCGCCGGCCACCCCGTCCTCCGCCCCGTCGCCCGGGGAGGGGGGATCAAGGGCAGGGGGCTTCCCAGGTCCCCAGGGCCCGGGACTGTCGGCCCAGGGGTTGCCGAGGGCGGGCTCGCTGCCGGCCCTGCGCTACGTGGCCGGGCGTGTCGGCGGAGAGGACGCCCGGGGTCTGCAGGTTGGTTCGCCCTTCGACCATCGTCGCCAAATGACCCTGTTCGTGGCGGGCAAGATGCCCGACCCGCGGGACCCGGGCTATGAGGACGCCCTGGTCCACTGGATCGAGCACTTCATCACCCGCACGCACGGCAAGGCCTTCGTGCTGTTCACCAGCCATCGCCTGATGCTGCAGGTCGCCGGCCGCATGGAGGCGTTCCTCGGCCAGCTGGGGCTCGAGTGCTACGTGCAGAACACCGGCATGCCGCGGTCGACGATGCTCGAGAAGTTCCGCGAGAACCGGGACTCGGTGCTCTTCGGCACCGACAGCTTCTGGCAGGGGGTGGACGTGCCCGGCGAGGCGCTGAGCAATGTCATCATCACCCGGTTGCCCTTCGCGGTGCCCGACCACCCGCTGGTCGAGGCCCGCATCGAGCGCATCGAGGCCGCCGGCGGCAATTCCTTTGGCGAGTTCAGCCTGCCGGAGGCGATCCTCAAGTTCCGGCAGGGGGTGGGTCGTCTCATCCGGACCAAGACCGACACGGGCATCGTGGTCATCCTCGACAACCGGGTGCTCACCAAGCGCTACGGCAAGGCCTTCCTCGAGTCCATCCCGCCCTGTCCGATGGAAATCGTCTGAGGGGTGGATGTGGGGGCCTGCGGGCAGCGGTCGACCGGTCCGTCGGCCCATCGGCCGACCTGCTGGTTCAATGCTTCCCTCGTGCCTCCCGGCTTCGTTAGCCTGTGCCGGTGCATTTCCGGAAGGTGACGTTGGTGGGCGTGGGCCTGCTGGGCGGCTCGCTGGGTCTGGCGCTCAGGCGCCGCGGACTGGCGGGCGAGGTCCAGGGCTTCGTGCGCCGGGCATCCTCCGTGGCCGAATGCCTGGCCCTCGGCGTCGTGGACCGCTGCTCCCGGAACCTTGCCGAGGCGGTCGCCGACGCCGACCTGGTGGTCCTCTGCTCCCCGGTGGGCCAGATGGCACCGCTCTTCCGCGAGATGTCGCGGCACCTGCCGCCCGACTGCATCGTGACCGACGTGGGCAGCGTGAAATCGGCCCTCGTGGCGGAGATCGAGCCCATGGCCGAGGCCGCCGGGGTGCGGTTCGTCGGCAGCCACCCGATGGCCGGTGCCGAGAAGAGCGGCCCCGCCCACGCCCGGGCCGACCTGTTCGAGGGGGCCGTCTGCGTGGTCACCCCGACCGCCGCCAGCGACCCGGAGACCGTGGACCTTGTCCGCCGGCTGTGGGAGGCCGTTGGCGCCCGGGTGCTGCCGATGAACCCGCTCCTGCACGACGACCTCGTGGCCCGCGCCAGCCATCTGCCGCACGTCGTCGCCGCCAGCCTCGCCAACTACGTGCTGAGCCCGGCCCACCCCAGGGAGCA
>JBIKMQ010000402.1:0-3399 GCA_044359215.1 Candidatus Chromulinivoraceae bacterium | reverse complement strand
CCTCGAACTCGGTGGAAACCCGCTCCTCGAGCAGTTGCCCGAGGAACAGCGCCAGCAGTTCGAGCGCTTCTTCGAGCGGTTCCGCGGCCAGACCCCGCGGCGTCAGCGCCCGCAGCCTGAGCCGACCGACGCCGAGGGCAACCCGTTCTACAATGGCCGGGGCTCGGGCATGGTCATGCGCGAGGACGGCTACATCCTCACCAACCACCACGTGGTCGAGGACGCCGAGGCCATCCTGGTGGTCTTCAAGGACGGCCGCGAGGTGAAGGCCGAGGTGCGCGGGCGCGATCCCGAATCCGACCTCGCCGTGCTTCGGTTGACCGAGAAGGTGCCCGGCCTCGTGCCGGTGCGGTTTGCCGACTCCGACAAGGTGAGGGTCGGCGAGTTCGCCATCGCCATCGGCGCGCCCTTCGACCTCGAGTACAGCGTGACCTTCGGCCATGTGAGCGCCAAGGGCCGGCAGGTCGAGGACATGCGCACCCTCTCCGACCAGGATTTCATCCAGACTGACGCCAACATCAACGTCGGCAACTCCGGCGGGCCGCTGGTCAACATCAACGGCGAGGTCATGGGCGTGAACTCCATGATCCGGACCTCGATGGGCGTGGGCGTGGGCATCGGCTTCGCCATCCCGTCGAACCTCGCCCGGGAGATCGGCGACCGGCTCATCGAGGATGGCCGCTTCGTGCGGTCCTGGCTCGGCATCGGCATCGCCGACCTGCGCGAGTACCGCCGCTTCCGCGACATCGAGACCAAGGCCAAGGACGGCGTGGTGGTGCGGTCCATCGAGCCCAGCGGGCCAGCCTACGGCTCGGAGCTGAAGCCGGCCGACGTCATCGTCTCGGTCGACGGCAAGAACGTCTCCACAACCCAGCAACTGCGCAGCCTCATCTCGCGCAAGAAGGCCGGCTCCGAGGTGGTGCTCGACGTGTTCCGGCGCGACGAGAAGATCCGGGTCAAGGTCAAGCCCGACGAAAAACCCACCCGGGACCAGATGGCCGCCTCCGGCCGCAAGCCCAAGGCCCCGAAGGAGGCCGCCGCCGTCATGGAGCTGGGCATGACCGTCAAGCCCATCACCAAGGAGTTGGCCAAGCAGTACGAGGTCGAGGCCACCGAGGGCGTGCTGGTGACCGAAGTCCAGCCCGGGTCGCTGGCAGACCGCTACGAGATCAAGCCGGGGGATGTCATCACCGACATCAACCATGAGCCGGTGCGCAGCCCCAAGGAGTTCCAAGCCGAGGTGTCCAAGGCCAAGGGTCGGGTCCTGGTCAGCTTCATCCGTGACGGCACGCCGCAGTTCGAGGTGCTCAAGGAGCGCTCGAAGTGACCGCCGGGGCCGTGCCCCGCACGATGGCCACCACGGAGCGGCCCGGCTCCAGGTAGGCTTGGGCGACCCGGCGGACGTCGGCGTCGCTCACGGCCTCGAAGCGCGCGGCCTCCGCCTCGAAGTGGTCGAAGCCGAGGCCGTACAGTTCGTCGAGGGCCGTGCTCATGGCGAAGCCGCCGAGTTCCTGGCGGGCGATCTTGCGCTGTCCGATGACCTTGGCCTTGGCGCGGGCCAGTTCCTCGGCACCGAGGCCCTCGGTCCGGAGCAGCTCGGCCTGGGCCCGCAGTTCCTGCTCGACCCGCTCGATCTGGTCCGGGGCCGTCCCGCAGTAGAAGGCGAAATAGCCCGGGGTCTGCCCGGTCAGGAGGTTGGCTCCGACATAGTAGGCCAGCCCCAGCTCATCGCGGATGCGCATGAACAGCCGGGAGCCCATGTCGCTGCACGCCTCCTGGATCAGCTCGAGGGCGAAGCGGTCGGGCGAGTCGAGGCGGGCGCCCGGGAATCCCAGCACCAGCACGGCCTGCTCCTTCTCGCGGGCCTCCTCGGAGCGGGGCGCCGGATCCACCGGTGCGGGGGTCGGCAAGGCCGGTCTCGGCCGGTCGGTCCAGCCTCCCAGATGACGCTCCAGCAGGGCCACCAGGGCGTCGGGATCCACGTCTCCGAAGACGGCCAGCACGCCGTTGCCCGGCACCGTCCACCGCGCGTGGAACGATCGGAGGTCGTCTGCCTGGAGGGAGCGGATCACCGCCTCGCTGCCCAGCGAGTCGAGCCCGTAGCCCTGCTCGCCGAACAGGCTGCGCCGCATCGCCTTGAAGGCGCACTGCAGCAACTGGTCCCGCTGGCCCCGGATCGCGGCCAGTTGGGCCTCGCGCTCGCGCTCGAGCGCCGCCCCGGGAATGGTTGGCTGCAGCAGGATTTCCGCGAACAGGGCCAGCCCCTGTGCCAGGTCTTCGCTCAGCATCTCGCCGCTCAACCCGAAGGTGTTGTTGCCGGCGTAGGCCTCGATGCTGCCCCCCAGGCCCTCGATCTCGCGGGCGATGTCCTCGGCCGACCGGGTCGGGGTGCCCTTGATGAAGAGCCGGGAGAGCAGCGAGGTGATGCCCGAGTCGGCGGAGGTTTCCACCCGCAGTCCGCCCTCGAAGACCGCCCGCAGCTCGACGAAGGGCAGGCGGTGGTCCTCCTTGATGAGCACCCGGAGCCCGTTGGACAGGGTCCGGCGCACGATGGGATGGCTGGAGACCGCCGGGGCCGAGAACTCGGCGGGTGCGCCGGCACCCTTGGGCATCAGCGCGAACACCGTGCGGTTATCGTCGCGCAGGTAGGTTCGGACCACGCGCCGGAGGTCGTCGGGGCCGACGGCCCGGACGGCGGCCAGGTAGCGCTCCGAGAAGTGGAGGTCCTGCACGGCGATCCAGTTGCCGCCGAGGTCCTGAGCCTGGCCTTCCATGGTCTTGCGCGAGGAGAGCGTCCCGACGGTGAACTGCTTCACGGCCTTGGCCAGCTCGGCAGGTGACACCGGCTCGTGCGCCATCCGCGAGACCTCGCGCAGGATGGCCCGTCGGGCCTCGTCGAAGCGGGGGCCATCGCACACGCCGCTCACGCCGAAGAGTCCTCCGAGCCCGGGGCTGTAGACCCAGGCGCTCACCGAGTGGGTCAGGGCCTCGCGCTCGCGCACGGCCTGGTACAGCCGTGAGCTGCGGCCGCCGCCCAGCAGCGTGGACAGCACGTCGAGCACCGGGATGTCCGGGTGGGTGAGGTCGGGGATGTGCCAGCCGAGGTGGAAGTGGGCATGCTCGACCGGCGCCAGCTCGAGTTCCTCCCGGGGCGACATCTGCCTGGGTTCGGGTGCGACATACCCGGAGGGCAGGGTGCGTGCCGGGGTGGCGGCGAAGGCCCGGCGCACCTGGTCGATCACGTCGTCGGCCCGGACGTTGCCCACCACCACCAGGAAGCAGTTGTTCGGCGCGTAGTGGGCCCGGTAGTAGGCCAGCAGGTCGTCACGGGTGATGCGGTTGAAGAGGTCCGGCAGGCCGATCACCGGGTACCGGTACGGACTGCGTGTGTAGGCGGCC
>JBIKMQ010000231.1:0-4728 GCA_044359215.1 Candidatus Chromulinivoraceae bacterium | reverse complement strand
CAACGACGGGGTGCTGCTCAACCAGCTGCCCCCCGGCTGGAAGCGCCTCGGGGTGGACCCGAGCGATGTGTCGCGCCGGGCCGGGGCCGCCGCCTCCTGGCGCCTGGTGAACCGCCCGTTCACCCCGGAAGTGGTGAAGGAGCACGGGCTGGAGGGCACGGTGGACGTGATGTCGGGGTCGAACTGCCTGGCCCACATCACTGACCTGAGGGAGGTCTTCGCCGGCGCCGCCCTCGCGCTGAAGCCGGGCGGGCACTTCTGGGTCGAGGTCCACGACCTCGCGGCGACTCTGGCAGGGGGCCAGTGGGACACCATCTACCACGAGCACAAGGTCGAGTGGAGCGAATCGGCCCTGGTCCGCTGCGTCTGCGCGCTGGGTTTCGCCCATGAGGCCACGTTGCGCACGCCACTGCACGGGGGGCTGCTGCGCGTGAGGTTCCGGCGAGACCCCCACGCGACTCCCATCCCCGGACGGGCGCCGGAGCCCGAGCCGGGACTCCGCGGCATCCAGCACGCCTACGACCGGCGGTCGGACACCCCGGCGGCCAGGCGCCTGGCCCGGATCCTCGACGAGGGGGGCGGGATCATCGCCGCCTACGGGGCCGCGGGCCGGGCCAACGTCTACCTCAACCAACTCCCCCACCTGCGCTTCGCCTACATCGTCGACGAGTCGCCCCTGAGGTGCGGCAAGTTCATCCCCAGGACGGCCACCCCCATCGTGCCTCCGTCGGGCATGATCGACCACCCCCCGGTGGCCTGCCTGGTCACCGCGTGGAACCACCGGGACGACATCGTACGCAAGTACCCGGGCCACTCCTGGGAATGGCTGACCGCGTTCGGGGAGGGCTGATGCGCATCACCGTCCTCGGGGCCTCCGGCATGCTGGGCCATGTCGTCGCCCGCTTCCTCGAGGAGGCTGGACATCCGGTACGGTCGATCCGTGAGCGATTCGCCCCCGCGTCGGCCGGGAGGTTCCTCGACGCGCTGGAGGCCACGCGCCCGGAGGCGGTCGTCAACTGCATCGGCCTCCGGTCGGGCACCGAGGCCGAACTCCAGGAAACCCATGTGCGGCTCGTGCAGGAGTCGATCCAGCGACTCGGTCCAGGGGTCCGGTTCCTCCAGGCCGGCACCGACGGGGTCTTCCGTCCGGACCGGCCGGACCGCAGGAGCTGCGAGGAGGGCGACGCCGAAGACCCCTACGGCCGGAGCAAACGGGAGTGCGAGCGCGTCGTCCGGGAGGCTGGTGGATGCGTCATGCGATGCTCCATCCTGGGGCCTGAAATCGGACCGCCGCGAAGCCTCCTGGGCTGGTTCCTCGCCCAGTGCGGCCCGGTCCGTGGCTTCGTCAACCACGGGTGGAACGGGATCACGACGCTCCAGTGGGCCCGGGTGGGCCTGGGACTGCTCGAGGCGGCCCGCCCGCCGGCGGTCTGCCAGCCTGGATTCCTGCCCCCGTTGTCCAAGGCCGAAGTCCTGCGCCTGATCGGGGAGGCGTGGGGGCGACCCGTCGTCATCGTGCCGGAACAGGCGCCCACGCCCGTGCTCCGGACGCTGGTGCCGGACATCACCTGCCCGCCCCTGGCCGAGCAGTTGCGGGAACTCCGGGCCTGGCATGGGGCACGGTTCCCGGAAGGTCCGACGGGATCGGACTGACCGGGGCATTGCCGGTCGACCGACGCTCGAGATGGGGACTTCCCCGGTCCCGCCGGCTGTGGTCCCCTCCGCGGGGTGTCCAAGGTCCTCACCGTCATCCCGGTCTACAACGGCGCGCGCTTCCTGCCGGCCACGCTGGAATCACTGGCGGCGCAGACCCATCCTCCGGATCGGGTGGTGGTGATCGACGACGTCTCCACCGACGGCACCCGGGATCTGGTCCGAGCATTCTTCGCCGCCCATCCCTCGCTGTGCGGGGAGCTTCGGTGCAACGAGCGCAACCAGGGCCTCTTCGGGAACCTGAACCGCTGCCTCGACTGCTCGGAGGAAACCGACCTGCTCCACATCCTCCTCGCCGACGACCTGGTCCTGCCCACCTTCCTCGAGCGCATGGTGCCCGCGCTGGAGGATGCGGCCGCGCCGGCCATGGCCTGGTCGCAGACCGAGAAGATCGACGCCACAGGACACCTGCTGCCGGGGCAGCCGGAGCCGCCCCGCCCCGGGGTTCGCGACGTCCCCCTGCTCGACTTCGTGAGGACCCAGGGGCAGTTGCAGACCATCTTCTGCGGTTCGGTCCTGCTCAAGACCGGCCGGCGGCCGGCACCCTGCCGCTTCCCGCTCGACTATCCGCAGGTGGGCGACTGCGTCTTCTACGCCGATTGGGCCCGGCATTCCCACGCGATCCGCGAACGCACGGAAATCCTCTGCCAGATCCGCCACCACGGCGGCAGCGCCACCACGGCCAATTCTCGACGCCTCGAGAACTGGGTGGCGGACGAACTCCGGGCGATGCGGCAAATCGCCCGCTGGGCGCCGGTCGGTGCCCTCGGGCGATGGTTCTGGGACCAGCGCATCCGGTGCCTCTTCACGGCCCGCTCGGTGGTCAAGCAGCAGATGGCCCGTCCATCGGATGCCGCCTATGCCGAGGCCATCGAAGTCATGGCCCGTGGGCTGGTGCGCCCGTGGCATTGGTGGGTTGGCCGGGCGGCCGTGGCGTGCCGGGACCGGATCTTCGGGGCGCACCCGGCCACCCGGGGTGGTGACGGACGCTGACCGCCCCGGCGGCTCACTTCGCTCCGCCGGCGCCGCGTCGCTCCGAGACCACGGTGAAGGCTGCCAGTCCCACCGCGACCGCAAGGGCCGACACGCTCACCCACAACGGACGGGTGTCGGGCTGGAAGCGCAACTCCACGGCATGGTCGCCGGGAGGAAGCTCGACGGCCCGCATCAGGTGGTTGGCCCGGAGGAGGGCCGCCGGCCGGCCGTCGACCAGGACTTTCCAGTCCTCGTGCCACCGTCCGTTGTCGAGCAGGATCTGGGGCGACGACGAGCGGGTCTCGAGCACGATGCGCCGGGGCGAGTAACTCACCAGCCTGGCCGTGCCGTTGGTGGCTCCGGGAACGGCGGCCAGGCCGGGCGCGGAGGCGAGAATCAACGAACCGGCCGGATCGAACGCCGGATCCCGCAACCGCGAAAGCGTGGCGGTGTCGGAGGTCGACACCTCCCAACGGGCGAAAAGCCCGAACCTTGGCAGGGATCCGGTCACCTCGAAGAGCGCGTATCGCCCGGCCGGGTTGGGCGCGGCGTCGAGGTCGTCGGGCCGGAGACGGTTGCGGTCCGCATCGGGCTTGAGACCAAGGTCGAATCCCAGCCTGGGCACAAACCCGGTCCCGGACACCGTGAAGGCCTGGTTGAGCCGGGCCTCGAAGGCCCGGGCGGCGAGGATGTAGCGGGTGGCTGTCAGTTGCCAGAGCCGGCCCACGGCCCGGAAATCTCCCCGGGACATCTCCGCATCGGTCGGCTCGAAAGTCTTCAGGAACGCCTGGTCGAGGGCGGGCATCCGAGGCGCCTGGATGATGTCGAGGGTCTGGACGTTGTACCTCTGGAAGTGATGCTCGAGCCAAAGGTTGTGGACCGCCGGCATCATGCCGTCGTCATCGGCGACGAGCATCTGGCGGCTGGTCGGCAGAAAACGGCAGGTGACACGGGACTGGGCGGGATCGCGGGCGAGATACTCCACGACCACGTTCTGTCGATACCGCCGTCGGTAATCGTAATGGACGACCCAGGGGGTGCTCGCACGGTAGAGATCCAGGGCGAGCAGGCCTCCGAGGATCCACCACGCCAGCGAGCCGGATGCACCCGACAGGACCCCGGAGAAGACCAAAAGCACCACCAGGGCCGACCCTCCGAGGAGGAGGACGAAGAGACCAACCTCACCCAGACTGTGGCGGGCCACCGCCACCGCCTGGTCGGCTCCGACCAACGGACCGAGATGGGCCACCACCGAAGGACGACTGGAGAAGTAGGCCGCGAAACCGAGGATCGCCGCGCCCGTCAGCACCCCGAGGACCAGGACGAACCGACGTTCCGGCACGGGAGTCGCCGCCGCTCGCCACCAACTCCGCACCCGGGAAGACCAATCCGCGCCGCCCGGGGCAAACCGCCCAATGTGCGCGCGGGCGATGGCCTCCAACCCGTGCGCGAAGAGCACCAGGACCGAGAGGTGGAACCCGTGCAGGAACTTCATCGGGATCCGCATCTCCCGGAAGAAGGGCAGCTGGACGATCCACGAATAGAAGGGGGCATGCCGACCGAAGGCCAGCAACAGGGAGACGAGGGACGCCAGCGCCCAGAAGAGGATCCGGTGACGCTCCCGGTCGGTGAATGGACTCCCGACACGCGTGGACGAACGCCACACGGCCCATGCGGCGACGACCAGCACCAGCACCCCGGCATACTCCCCGCTGCCCGAGAACCGGTGCCTGGCATCGCCATCCGGCCCCACCCCTCCCCAGTAGGCACCTCCGTCCTCCGTGTCCATCCGGTATCCGAGGACGCCGGGAATGGCGATCCGCAGGACCTCGGCCTTGGGGAAGCTCCAGCCGGTGAGAAAATCCCAGCGCTGCTCGGCCGACTGTTCCTGGCTGGTGGCGGCCACCCCCTTCACCGAGGTGTTGACCAACGTGTCGATGGAACCGAAAGCCATCCATCCGGCCATCCCAACGGCGAGTGCCAACCGGGCCACGCCTGCGAGGGCGCCCGTCCGGGGCGCGGCAGCGGCATCCTCCCGCC
>JBIKMQ010000230.1:0-4740 GCA_044359215.1 Candidatus Chromulinivoraceae bacterium | reverse complement strand
AGGCGACCAGCCGCTGGACCCGGCCCGCGTTCAGTTGGATCGCCAGCAGGTCGCCGTTGGAGGGATCGACTCCGAATCCGGCGACGTTGGGCAGCCCCCCGAGCCGTTCCACCGCACCGGCTCCCGACGCGTCCCGACGCAGGGCCCAGACATTGCCGTTGACGTAGTCGGCGTACACGTAGGCCCCGTGGAGCGGCGTGAATCGTCCGCCCCGGTACACGCGGCCGCCGGTGATGGAATTGCCCCGGTCGTTGCCGCTGCCATGGGCGTAGACGTGCACGGGCGGCACGTGGTTGAACGCGGCGTTGGTCAGGAAACCCGCCGGAGCCGACGACCGTGGGCCCGCCACCCTGCCTTCGCGGAATGGCCAACCGTGGTTCGCCCCGGGCCGGCTGAGGAAGATCATCTCCCAACGGTCCTGGCCGACATCCCCGATCCACAGGTCTCCCGTCACCGGATCGAAGGAAAACCGCCACGGGTTCCGGAGCCCGACCGCGAAGAACTCCGTGCGCACGTTGGCCGGGTTCACCGGCAGGCCATTGAAGGACCGGGCACCGACGTAGGGATTGTCGGCGGGGATCCAGTAATTGGTGGTGATCATCCACGCCTGTGCCGCGTTGTCGGGGTTGCGGTTCGGGGGGATCGAGCCCGGGCGGCGATCCACGTCGATCCGCAGCAGCCCGGCGAAGAGGTCCCGGTCGATCCGCTGGCCGTTGTTGTAGGAGTCGTTGCCGCCGCCCTCGTCTCCCACGGCCACATAGAGCAGGCCGTCCGGACCGAAATGAAGGTCGCCGCCGTTGTGGTTGGAGGCCTCGTCCCGCTGGGCGAACAGACGCACCTCCGAGGCCGGGTCGATCGCGTTGGGGTCCGAGCTCGAGGCGCGGAACTCCGTCAACACATTGTAGGCCTGGCGGGTCCCGTCGGGCCCGGTGTTGAGGGTGCGGAAGACGAAGAGTCGCCGGTTCTCGGAGTACCTCGGATGGAAGGCCAGGCCCAGAAGCCCCTGTTCTCCGGACGTGAGCAGGTTGGTGGTCAGGTTGGCGAAGACGGTCCGGGTCGGTCGGGCGAGGTTGGTGACCACCACGATGCGGCCGGTCTTCTCCACGATGAACAGCCGCCCGGTCTCTCCCGGGGGGGTGGCCGTGGCCACCGGCTGGTTCAGCGTCACCCCGGGCAGTGCGTCGACGAAGGAGTAGGTGGATCTCGGTGGCTGGGCCGGCAGGCCCCGGAACCCGTCCAACGCGGGAGGTGGCCAGGCGGCGTGGGCGATCCGGACGGCGAAGAGAACCGCCCACAGGGCCCGGAGGAGGCGGAAGGGCTGCGCGGAGTTCATTCGTTGTCGAGGTTCCATGGCCGGTAGGCTGCGCGGAGGGTCGAAGGACGACCTCCCGAAGAAGCCATGCGACAACGTATCGTCGGTCCGACGGCGATCAAGCCGGGCCATGGGACCGGAGGCGATGGGTGGCCGGCCGGAACCGGAGCCCGGAGAGTCGGGGCGTGGCGCCCCCTTCCCGAGGGATGCGCAACGCCATCCGGTGTCTCCGACGACTTCCGGGCGGGTTCCAAGGCCCGCGCCCCTGGAGCGGCGGCCTCACTGGAAGTGGGGCTCGTTGTCGCGGTTCCAGAAGCGCGCCACCGCCTGCCGCCGGGCCGGGTCCTTGTGGAGCTGGCCGATGATGTCGAGGCGGCGCTTGGACTCGGCGTGGCCGTCGCAGAAGACGATCGAGGTGCGGCCGGCGTGGACCTCGAGGGGCCATTGGCGTTCCTCGTACATCCCGATGAATCCGCTCCAGTCGCGGTCGCCCTTCTTCTTGAGGTCCCAGTTGCTGTCGCCGAAGGAGATCATCTCGGAGGGGTTCTTCACCGAGGCCTCCTTGGTCTCGCCCCAGACCGGGTCACCGAGGTAGACCCCGAGTCCGGTGTTGGGCGTCTGCCCGGCGAAGGCCCCCCAGACGTTGTAGCCATAGCTCATGAAGAAGCTGCCGCCCGGCCGCAGGCGCACCTCGTCCTTCAGGTAGCCCAGCTTGGCGGGCGCACCGCTGCCGAACTTGGGGATCCACTGCGATTGGCGGGGTGCAGCCGGGCAGTGGAAGATGTCGGTGTTCGGGCCGCCCTGCATCGAGCTGCGCAGCAGGGCCGGCCAGATCCAGGCCGATCCGTCGCCGCCGTCGATGCCCACCGGATAGACCCCGTGATCCATGATGTAGGTCATCGTGGCCAGGCCCATCTGGCGCAGGTTGCTCAGGCACTTCACGCCGTTGGCCTTGGCCTTGGCCTTCGACAGCGCCGGCAGGAGCATCCCGGCCAAGATCGCGATGATGGCGATGACCACCAGCAGCTCGATGAGGGTGAAGCCGTTCGCGGTTCTGGACCGGCCGTGCACAGGGCGGGGGAGGTGGTTCATGTTCGTGGGGTGACTGGATTCGATATTCCGGGAATGTTTCTTTGGTACCAGCCGGTGTGAGGCGACGGAAGAGCAAAGAGCGGCCTGGTTCCGGGGAGCGCCCGATCTCGTGCCCCACTTCCTCCCCCGGCGCCTGCGGGCTTTCCGGCGGCGGGTCCGGCGGGCTAGTCTTGCAGCCATGTTCGATTCGCTGAGCGGCAAATTGCAGAACGTCTTCCGCAACCTGCGCGGACTCGGGAAGATCTCCGAGGGCAATGTCTCGGAGTCCCTGCGCGACGTGCGCATGGCGCTGCTGGAGGCCGACGTGCACTTCAAGGTCGCCAAGGATTTCGTCGAGGCGGTGAAGGCCAAGGCCCTCGGCGCCGAGGTCATCCAGTCGGTGCACCCGGGCCAGCAGATGATCAAGATCATCAGCGACGAGCTGGCGAACCTGCTCGGCTCCGAGCATCAGGGGCTTCATCTCTCGGGCAATCCGGCCTGCATCCTCATGTGCGGCCTGCATGGCTCGGGCAAGACCACCAGCTCGGGCAAGCTCGCCAAGCTGCTGCTCAAGCAGGGCCGGTTGCCGCTGCTCGTCGCCGCCGACGTGTACCGTCCGGCCGCCATGGACCAGCTGGCCACCCTGGCCGGGCAGGTCGGCGTGCCGGTCTTCGTGAAGAAAGGCGAGACCGACGTGCTGAAGATCGCCCGCGAGGCCCTCGACTACGCGGCCGGTCACCAGTGCAACACGGTGATCTTCGACACCGCCGGCCGCCTGCAGATCGACGAGACCCTGGTCCAGGAGCTGGTCCGCCTGCGCGACCTCATCCGGCCCTGCCAGACCCTGCTGGTGCTGGATGCGGCGACCGGCCAGGAGGCGGTCAGCGTGGCCACCCACTTCGACAAGGCCCTCAACATCACCGGCGCCATCCTGAGCAAGCTCGACGGCGACGCCCGTGGCGGTGCGGCCCTGTCGTTCCGGCACGTGGTCGGCAAGCCCATCCAGTTCATGGGTGTGGGCGAGAAGCTCGACGACCTCGAACCCTTCCACCCGGAGCGCATGGCCCAGCGCATCCTGGGCATGGGCGACGTGGTGTCGCTGGTCGAGAAGGCCATCGACCGCGTCGACGCCGCCAAGGCGATGGACCTCGAGGAGAAGATGCGCAAGGGGCAGTTCACCCTCGACGACTTCCTCATGCAGCTGCGCGAGATGAAGAAGCTCGGGCCGCTGCAGGACATCGTGGGCCTGCTGCCCGGCGGCTCCGAGATGCTCAAGAACACCGACCTCTCCAAGAGCGAGAAGGACTTCAAGCGCATGGAGGGCATCCTCTGCGGCATGACTCCTCAGGAGCGCAGCACGCCCCAGATCCTCAACGCCCGACGCCGTCAGCGCATCGCCAAGGGTTCCGGGGTCACGGTCACCGAGGTGAACAACCTGCTCAAGCGCTTCGACGAGATGCGTGAGATGATGCGCAAGATGGGCAAGTTCCAGAAGATGATGGCCAAGATGGGCGGGGCCGGAGGTCTGATGGGCAGGATGCCCTTCGGGCGCTGACCCCATCCCGCCCCGCACGGCCACCACGGACGCCCCGATCCTGCCGCGCCGGCCTCAGGTGCCCGGGAACAGGTCGCACACGGCCGACCACACGGCCTCCTCGATCGCCTCGACGGAGCCTTCGGCGTCCACCTGGCACCATCGGTCGGGTTCGGCCTCGAGGCTCTTCCGAAATCCCTCGGCCACCCTGGCGAAGAAGGCCTCCTGCTCTTCATCGAAGCGGTCGCTCGGTTCCGGGCCTCCCCCGGCGAGCTGGGCCGCTTTGCGGCCGGCCAGGCGCGCCCGGGCGGTTTCCGGGGGCACCTCCAGCCAGAGCGTGCGGTCCGGCCGCAGGTCGCCCACCGCGAGGTGGATCACCGACTGCACGGCGGCCAGGCCGAGCCCGCGCCCGTGGCCCTGGTACGCGATCGTGGAATCGTAGAACCGGTCGCAGAGGACCACCTGGCCCGATCGCAGCGCCGGCAGGATCCGCCGCCGGACCAGTTCGGCGCGGCTGGCGTTCATGAGCAGCAGTTCGGTCTCCGGGGCCATGCCGCGACCGTCGGGATCATGCTTGAGCAGGTGGCGGATCTTCTCGCCGAGCGGCGTCCCGCCGGGTTCCCGGAGTTCGAGCACCTCGAAACCCAGGCCCCGCAACCGGCCCGCCAGCCGGGCGATCTGCGTGGACTTGCCGGCGGCCTCACCGCCTTCCAGCGTGATGAATCGACCGACCGGGCTCACGGGCTTGTCGGGGTGGCCGGGGGTGCCGGGGGGGCCGGCGGAGCGGTCCGGGCCGTGACCTTGAAGGCCGGGCTGGCCAGGT
>JBIKMQ010000228.1:0-4751 GCA_044359215.1 Candidatus Chromulinivoraceae bacterium | reverse complement strand
TCGCCCGTCACCGTGGAGGGCGACCGGGTGTACCTCGTCGACAACCGCGGCGTGGTGCAGTGCCTCGACCTCCGCGGGCAGGCCGACGGCAACCAGGGACCCTTCCGCGAGGAGGCCGCCTACCTGAACCCCCGGGGCACCAACGCCCCGCCCGTCCCCGTGCCCGCGGCCGTGCCTGACGCCGACATCCTCTGGTCCTTCGACCTCACCCGCGAGGCCGGGATCTGGTCGCACGACGGCGCCCACAGCTCCATCCTCGTCCACGGCGACCACCTGTACCTCAACACCGGCACCGGCGTGGACAACACCCACCGGGTGATCCGGACGCCCAAGGCGCCAAGCCTGGTGGTCCTCGACAAGCGCACCGGACGCTGGGTGGCCCACGACGGGCTCGGCATCGCGCCCAGGATCTTCCACTGCACGTGGTCCTCGCCGGCGCTCACGACCGCGGGCGGCGGACCGAGGATCCTCTTCGCCGGCGGCGACGGCGTGGTCTACGGCTTCGATCCCCACCGGCCGACCGGCCGGGCCGCCGGGCCGGTGGTGCTCTCCAATCCGTGGCGCTTCGACTTCGACCCGGCCGGACCGAAGACCAACGTGGGAAGCTTCCTGAACAACCGGCGCGAGGGACCCAGCAACATCTACGGCATGCCCGTGGTGGTCGGGGACCGGATGTACGTGGCCGGCGGCGGCGATTGGTTCTGGGGCAAGAACGAGGCGTGGGTGCGCTGCGTCCGGCTGGACGGCCGTGGCGACGTCAGCGCCTCCAACACCGTGTGGTCGTACCCGCTGGGCCGGCACACCATGGGCACACCGGCCGTCGCCAACGGCATGGTCTTCTGCGCCGATTCCACGCGCACGCTGCACTGCATCGATGCGGAGACCGGCCGCGGCCTGTGGACCCACGAGCTGGACGGCGAGGTCTGGGCCTCGGCGCTGGTGGCCGACGGCAAGGTGTACCTGGGCACCCGCCGCGGCGGCTTCTGGACCTTCGCCCTGAGCCGCGAGAAGCTGCTTCTGGGACACGTGCCACTCGGCTCGCCCATCAGCGCCACGGCCGTCGCCGCCAACGGCACCCTCTACGTGGCGACCGGGAACCGCCTCTACGCGGCCGCGCTGAAGACCGCTCCCGGCAGGAAGGCCGGCCCGGGCCTCAGATGATGTCCCGGATCACCCGGCCGGCGATCCCGGTCAGGCGCACGTCGAGGCCCTGGAACTTCACCGACAGGCGGGTGTGGTCGACGCCCAACTGGTGGAGGATGGTGGCGTGGAGGTCGTGCACGTCGACCGGGGAATCGACGGCCGAATAGCCCAGCTCGTCGGTCGCGCCGTAGACCATGCCAGGACGGAGGCCGCCGCCGCACATCCACACGGTGAAGCCCGCGTTGTGATGGTCGCGGCCGCTGCCGCCCTGGCTCATGGGCGTGCGCCCGAACTCGCCCGCCCACACGATCACGGTGTCCTTGAGCATGTCGCGCTGCTTGAGGTCGGTGATCAACGCCATGCAAGCCCGGTCGATCTCGGCCGCCTTGAACTCGACGCCCTGCTTGACCTCGCCGTGGTGGTCCCAGTCCTTGTGGTAGAGCTGGATGAAGCGCACCCCGCGCTCGGCCAGCCGCCGGGCCAAAAGACAGTTCGAGGCAAAGGACCCGTCGCCCGGCTTGCAGCCGTAGAGGGCCTGGACGGAGGCGGGTTCGCTGGCCGTGTCCATGAGCTCGGGCACGCTCGCCTGCATCTGGAAGGCCATCTCGTACTGGGCGATCCGGGTGGCGATCTCCGGGTCGTCCACCACGGTGTCGTGGTGGCGGTTGAGTTCGTTGATGGTCCGCACCACCTCGTGCTGTCGCTCGCGGGTGACCCCGGCCGGGACGCCCAGGTACATCACCGGGTCGCCCTTGCCCCTCAGGTGCACCCCTTGGTAGCGGCTGGGAAGCATGCCGGCGGCCCACTGCCGCGCGGCGATGGGCTGGTTCTGGCCGCCGCGCCCAAGCGAGGTCAGCACCACGAAGCCCGGCAGGTTCTCGGCCTCGGTGCCCAGCCCGTAGGTCACCCAGGACCCCATGCTCGGCCGGCCGGCGATCTGCGAGCCGGTGTTCATGAACATGTGGGCCGGGTCGTGGTTGATGGCTTCGCTGGTCATCGAGCGCACCCAGCAGATCTCGTCGGCCACCGAGCCCAGGTGGGTGAAGAGCGAGCACAGCTCGACGCCGGACTTGCCGAAGCGCCGGAAGGGCAACTGCGGCCCATAGCACACGAGCTTCTGGCCCTGGAGCTGGGCGATCTGCTTGCCCCGGGTGAACGACTCGGGCATTGGCTTGCCATGCATCTCCACCAGCTTGGGCTTGGGGTCGAAGGTCTCGAGGTGCGACGGCCCGCCAGCCATGCTGAGCCAGATGACCCGGCGCGCCTTGGCCGCCACATGAAGCGGGTGGACGACCCCGGCCACGCCACGGGACCGCGCGGCCGACTCCGCCAGGAGCCGGGGCTGGAGGATGGATCCCAGCGCGACGGCGCCAAGACCCTGGGAGGCCCGGCCAAGGAACACGCGCCGGGTCTGCTGCTGCAGGAGGGACTGACGGATCTCCGAGGAAGGGTTCATGGTCAGGAGCGGGTGATGGTCTCGTGGAGGTTGAGGAGGGCGCGGGCCACGTCGGTCCAGGCCGCCCAGGGAACGGGGTCCAGCCCGGCGGGCATGGGGGCCTTGCCGGTTCGGGTGAACTGCGAGGCGCCCTCGGGATCCCGGGTGAAGGCCGCCCGCTGGGTGTCGAGCAGGCGGCGCAAGGCCGCCAGCTCGGCGGCGGAGGGGTCCCGGGCGAGCGCCTGGCGCCAGGCCCAGGCCAGCCGGGCGGTGTCGTCGCCGGAGGCCTCGCGCAGGATGCGTGCGGCGAAGGCGCGGGCCGCCTCGACGTAGCTCGGGTCGTTCAGCAGCACCAGCGCCTGCTGCGGGATGTTGGAGCGGTTGCGCTCGGCGGCGCATTCCTCACGGGTGGCCGCGTCGAAGGCCAGCATGCTCGGGTGCACGTAGGAGCGCTGCCACCAGGTGTAGAGACCGCGCCGGTACTGGTCGCCGCCCGTGCTGGCGTCGTAGCCGCGCTGCGGGAAATTGAGGTTCTCCCAGTAGCCGTCGGGCTGGTAGGGCCGCACGCTCGGGCCGCCGATGCGGGGCACCAGCAGGCCGGAGACCTGCAGGGCCGTGTCGCGGACCATCTCGGCCTCGACGCGCCAGCGCCCCTGGCGGGCCAGCTCACGGTTGTCGGGATCGCGGGCCAGCAGCTCGCGGGGGGCGACGGAGGACTGCCGGTAGGTGCGGCTGGTGACGATGAGGCGAACCAGTCGCTTGACGTCCCATCCGCCCTCCCGGAAGTCCGAGGCCAGCCAGTCGAGCAATTCGGGGTGCCGGGGCGGCTCGCCCTGGGCCCCGAAGTCGTCGAGCACCTTGGACAGGCCGGTGCCGAAGAACTGCCGCCAGAAGCGGTTGACCACCACCCGGGCGGTCAGCGGGTTCTCCGGCGAGACCAGCCAGTCGGCCAGGTCGAGACGGGTGAGCCGGTGGTCGGAGGCCACCCGCCCGGCGGGCCGGAACCGGGCCGGGATGGCCGGCTCCATGATCTCGCCGGTCTCGACGAGCCAGTTGCCGCGGGGCAGCACCCGGACGGTCCGGGGCTTGTCGGAGCGCTCGGTGACCAGCGTGCGAGGGACGGTGGCCTCGAAGTCGGTGCGGGCCTTCTCGGCGGCCGCCAGTTCCGCGCGCAGGCCCGCCAGCTCGGGGGCGACGGCACGGAACTCGGCCCAAAGCTTGGCCGTCTGCTCCGGCGTGCGCCGGGCGGGATCGACCCGGATCAGTTCCGCCAGTCCACCGGCGGGCATCGGCACGGCGGGCGGCACCAGCGCGGCCGCGTCGGTCGCCACGCCCAGGCGGAAGCATCCCAGCGTGTGGTTGCCGTGACCGTGCTTCTGCTGCAGTTCGACCTCCAGGCGCTCGCCGACCGCCAGGTTCAGGGGCTCGCGCAGGCGCAGCCGCAACTGCGAGGGCTTGCCGGCCTCGGGCAGGATCGCCCACCCGGCGAAGGACCCGCGCGCGTCCCGGTCGATGACCGAGGCCGCCGTCCACCGGCCGTACGGGTTCTTCTCGGCCGAGACGGTCTGCTCGTGGCTGGCCCAGGCCGACTCGAAGGCCAGATCCCGGGCAGGGGCCCCGTCACGGACCACGCGGGCCAGCACCTCGGTGAGCACGAAATTGCCGTTGCCGGCCCGACCCGGTCCCTTCGACGGCAACGACGGGTCGGGCAGCACCTCCAGCCGGAGACCGATGACCCCGGAGGGAATCCCTGCCATCCGCACGGTGGTGCTGTCGGTGTCCGGCGTTTTGCCCCCGACCAGCACCGAGCGGTCGTCCCGGATCGTCACCGCGGCCCCGCCCGATGATTCGGCCGAGGCAGGGGCCACGGCCTTCCAGAGCGCGTCGGCCTCGAGGACACGCAAGCGCTCCAGCCGCCAGCGCTCGAGGGACGCGGCCAGCCCCGGGTGGGGACCCTCGAGACGTTCCTTGAGGGTCCGGGTCACGTCGGTCCGCCGGGCCAGTTCGCGGGCCTGGGCCTCGGTCGGCACCAGCATGCCGTCCTCGCGGCGGCCGATGATGGTCTCCTTCACGTCGGCGAAGAAGGCGCCCATCGCGTAGAAGTCGCGGGTGGAGATCGGGTCGAACTTGTGGTCGTGGCACTGCGCGCACCCGATGGTCTGGCCCATCCACA
>JBIKMQ010000227.1:0-4752 GCA_044359215.1 Candidatus Chromulinivoraceae bacterium | reverse complement strand
CCTCGCGTACTGGGATTTCGAGCGCGTCGAAGCCGACGGCGTTTCCATCAAGTCCACCAACGGCAAGTACGTGGGCACCATCAATGACGCGGCCAAGATCACCGAGGCCGGTGGCGGTCGCCCGGGCGGCGGCCGTGGCTTCGACGTTTCCCAGGCCAACAGTTCCCGGGGTCACATCCTGGTCGAGGCCACCGGCGATGACAACCCGATGAACCTCGCCGCCGCCGACGACGCGGTGACCATCGTGCTCTGGCAGAAGAACTTCTCCAACGTCAACAGCTCGTCCTTCTGGTTCGTGGCCGACAGCCAAGGCCGCGGCATCCAGGCCCACGTGCCCTGGTCCAACGGCCGCATCTACCTCGACAGCAACGGCTGCTGCGCGGCGCCCTCGCAGCGCCTCGACCAGGCGGCCCCGGACGGCTTTGACTGGACCGCTTGGCATCACTACGCCTTCGTCAAGAACAAGGAGGCCAAGCAGATCTACATCGACGGTGAGTTGCTGGCCGAGCAGACCGAGGGCGTGGGCCCGCTGCCGACCGACTTCACCCAGCTCTTCATCGGCGCCGCCAGCGACAAGAACGCGCCGGACGGCATCATCGACGACTTCGCCATCTTCAAGGGAGCGCTGTCGCAGAAGGACATCCAGGCCATCGTCAAGGGCGGCCCGATCGGCGCTCCGCCGGTCGACACCGACAAGGACGGCATGCCCGACACCTGGGAGGTCGACTATGGCTTCAACCCGAACGACCCGTCGGATGCCGCCAAGGACTTCGACAAGGACGGCGCGACCAACGTCCAGGAGTTCCAGGCCGGCACCAACCCGATCGACGTGACGGCCCCGGTGCTCGTCTCGGCCGCCACCGCCGGCGACTTCAAGACGGTCACCCTGACCTTCTCGGAGACCGTCGACGCCGCCTCGGCGACCACGCTGGCCAACTACGCCTTCAGCCCGAACCTCGCGGTGACCGCGGCGTCCGCCAAGAAGAACGTGGTGACCCTGACCACCGCCGCCCAGACCCCGGGCGCCGTGGCCTACACCGTCACCGTCAACAACGTGGTGGACACCTCCAAGAACAAGGTCGCCACCGACAGCAAGGCGAGCTTCTACTCCTTCCTCAACATCAAGGACGGCGTGCTGAAGTTCTCCTTCTGGGGCGGCATCAGCGGCACTCCGGTGGACAACCTCTACCAGGACCCGCGCTGGCCGGCTTCGCCCGACTTCACCGCGGCCGTGTTCTCGTTCAACAGTCGGGATGCCCTGCCCAACGACTCGCGCGACAACTACGGTGCGTCCATCGAGGGTTTCCTGACCCCGTCGGAGAGCGGCAACTACCGCTTCTTCATCTACTCGGATGACGCCTCGCAGTTCTTCATCAGCTCGGACGACAAGGAGGCCAACCTGGCCCAGATCGCCGAGGAGACCGGCTGCTGCAACTTCTTCACCGAGCCCGACAGCCCGCGGACGTCCGAGCCCGTGGCCCTGACCGCCGGCAAGAAGTATTTCATCCGCATGGTGTACAAGGAGGGCGGCGGCGGCGACTACGGTCAGATCGCCTGGCGCAAGGAAGGCGATTCCACCGCAGCCAACAAGCTGGCCCCGATCCCGGGCAAGTTCCTCAGCGCGGCCACCGACCTGCCGGCCGATCCCGCCGGCGCCTACACCCAGGTCAGCCCGGCCCCGAATGCCAAGGGCGTGAGCCCGGCCGCCTCGATCGTCATCCGCCACCGCGACGGCAAGACCCCGTGGACCGCCGCCAACGTGACCCTCAAGTACGACGGCCAGACCGTGTCGCCGACCGTCACCAAGGACGGCAACATCGTCACCATCCGGTACACCCCGCCGGGGCTGGCTGCCAGCCTGTCGGTTCACACCGTCTCGCTCGGCTTCCTCGATGCGGGCGGCAAGCCGGCGACCTATGACTACAGCTTCACCTCCGGCGCCTACAGCGGCACGACCCCGGACAAGGTCGGCGGCTATCCGGGCCTGCTGATGGGCTCGGCCGTCTTCACGGCAGACGCCGGCGGCGCGACTGGCAAGGCGGGCGACAAGGCCATCAACCTCACCTTGAAGGGTGGCCCGGTGGTCAGCTTCAACCCTGACTTCCTGGCGAAGGTCAACGCGGCCACGGCCAACGACGAACTCACGGTGGCCTTCTGGCAGAAGAAGCTGAACGTCGCCGACAGCTCGGCGTTCACCATGAACTCCCCGGGAAGCCCGAACAATCGCGGTTTCCACGCTCATGCGCCCTGGAGCAACCAGAACATCTACTTCGACACCGTCGGGTGCTGCGACGGCGCCACCCAGCGCATCTCGGCCGACATCCAGACGTTCTCGGACTACTCCGGTGACGCTTCCTGGTGGACCAACGCGTTCCACCTCTTCGTGTTCTCCAAGAAGGGTGCCACCAAGAACATCTGGATCGACGGCAAGCCGTTCCTGACCGGTGAGAACACCGCCAAGCTCCCGATCGACATCGACGCCTTCTACATGGGCTCCGGTGCCAACGGCGCCGAGCTCAGCAACGCCATCATCGACGACTTCTCCGTCTACGCGAAGGAGTTGACCGAGGCCGACGTGGTGGCCCTCTCCAAGGGCACCCTCCCGACCGCGCTGCCGGCCGCCAGGGGCTTGATCGCCTACTGGGACTTCAATGCGGCCCCGGTCGCCGGAATCAGCAACCTCAAGGCCACCGCGGGTGCCAACGGCAAGGTGAAGGTCACCTTCGACGGCGCCGGCACCCTGCAGACCTCGACCAGCCTCACCGGCACCTATGCCGACTCCGCCATCAAGAGCGGGGATGAGATCACGGTCGACGGGGCTGCCCTGTTCATCCGCGCCAAGCGCTGAACCCAGGGGTTGTCCAACCCATCCATGTCACGGAGGCCGGGCGAACGCCCGGCCTCTTTTTTGTGCCCCCCCTGCCAGGGCGCGTTGCCCGAGGGGTTGAAGTGCTGAACAAGCCCCGGCAGGGAGCCTGCGATGGCCGTATGGGCCCGGTGGTGCCCGCCGCCGTGTCAGGCGCCGGACGGCCCGGGACGGGAGCAGGGTCCTCAGGCCAGAAGAAGCCCGGACCGGATGCCGGCGGTGGTCGGTCAGCGGAAACGCCGCGGACGGAAGGTGCCGCCCCGTGGGCTGGATCCGCCCGGACGACCGCCACCGCCGGGCGGCCGGGGACCCGGTCCTGAAGTCGAGGCTCCCCGGGCCGGGCGTCCTCCCTGCGGACCACGGCCGCCGCGAGACCCGCCCCGCTGCGGTTCGGGGATCGCCGTAGGTGCCGGTGCCGAATAGTCGAAGCCCTCGAGGCGCCGGCGCGGCAGGGTGCGCCGGATGAACTTTTCCAGGGCCCTCAGGTCGTCGGCCTCGTCCGGGCTCACCAGGCTGATGGCGCTGCCGACGGCCTGCGCCCGGCCGGTGCGGCCGATGCGGTGCACGTAGTCCTCGGGCGCAGGCGGGAAGTCGTAGTTCACCACATGCGAGATGCCGTCCACGTCGATGCCCCGGGCGGCGATGTCGGTGGCCACCAGCACCCGGACCGCACCTCCCTTGAACTCGGCCAAGGCCCGAAGCCGCTGGTTCTGGGAGCGGTTGGAATGCAGCGTCGCGGTGCGCACCCCGTGCTGTTCAAGCCGGCGGGCGATGCGGTCGGCCCCGTGCTTCATGCGGGCAAACACCAGCACCATCGACAGGGCGGGATCGCGCAGCAGCTGTTGGAGCATGGCTCCCTTGAGGTGGCGCGGCACCTCGTACACCGACTGGTCGACCGTTTCGGCCGGGTTGGACCGGCGGCCGATTTCCACCGACTGGGGAGACTGCAGGAACTCGCCCGCCACGGCCTCGATTTCCCGGGACAGCGTGGCCGAGAAGAGCAGGGTCTGGCGCCGACGGGGCAGTTGTCGCACCACGTCGCGGATGGCCGGCAGGAATCCCATGTCCAGCATCCGGTCGGCCTCGTCGAGCACCAGGTGCCCGATGCCGGAGAAGTTGCCGTAGCGTCGTCCCATGAGATCCAGCAGGCGCCCCGGGGTGGCGATGACCAGGTCGGCCCCGCGGCGCAGCGCCTCGATCTGGGGCTTCTCCCCCACGCCGCCGAAGACCGTGGCCACGCTCAGCGACAGGTACCGGGCGTAGTCCCGCACGTTGTCGTGAATTTGCACCACGAGTTCCCGGGTCGGTGCCAGCACCAGCGTCCGGATGTGGCCCGGGCTGGAATGCCCGGCGGCCAGGCGGGTCAGCAACGGCAGGGTGAAGGCGGCCGTCTTGCCCGTGCCCGTCTGGGCGATGCCGATGAGGTCCCGGCCGGAAAGGATCACCGGGATGGCGGCGGCCTGGATCGGGGTGGGTTCGGTGTAGCCCGCGTCATCGACGGCACGGAGCACGCGGGGGTCGAGGCCGAGGTTTTGGAAATCCATGATCGGGAAGCAATCCTAGGGATGGGCAAAAAATCGAGCCGATAGATGCCGGGACTCCGGCTGCGCGACCGGCGATCCGGGCAGCATCAGCCGATGCGCCATGTGATCCGCGCCTTGTTCAGGTCGTACGGGGACATCTCCATCTTGACGCGGTCGCCCACCGTGAGACGGACCCAGCGCTTGCGCATCTTGCCGCAGACCGTGGCGAGGACGAGGTGCTGGTTGTTGAGTTCCACCCGGAACATGGTGCCGGCCAGCACGCTGGCGATGCGGCCTTCGACTTCGATGGAGTTTTCTTTCATGCAGACGGGGGGGTGACGGATCAGGGGATGGGGCTCAGGA
>JBIKMQ010000226.1:0-4821 GCA_044359215.1 Candidatus Chromulinivoraceae bacterium | reverse complement strand
TGGTGCAACCGCCCGATGCGAAGACCGACTGGCAGGGCTTCTGCGACGAGGGCACGGCCGTCAACTCCAGCAACGCCGATATCTCGCTCGACGGGCTGCCCACCGCAGAGGCCAAGCGGCGCATCACCGCGTGGCTGGAGTCGAAGGGCCTCGGCCAGAAGACGGTGAACTTCAAGCTGCGGGACTGGCTCTTCAGCCGGCAGCGCTACTGGGGCGAACCGTTCCCGATCCTTTGGCGCAAGGACGCCGAGGGGAACCTGTACCACGAGGCGCTGCCCGAGACGGCCCTGCCGCTCCTGCCGCCCACCCTCGAGGACTACAAGCCCACCACCGACGGCCAACCGCCGCTGGCCCGTGCCCAGGACTGGCTGACGCTTCCCGACGGGGCCGTGCGCGAAACGAACACCATGCCCCAGTGGGCGGGCTCCTGCTGGTATTACCTGCGCTACCTCGACGCGAAGAACGCCCAGGGCTTCGTGGGCCGCGAGGTCGAGGACTACTGGATGAAATCCGGCGGCAAGACGCCTGGCGTGGACCTGTATGTCGGCGGCACCGAGCACGCCGTGCTGCACCTGCTCTACGCGCGCTTCTGGCACAAGATCCTCTTCGATCTCGGTCAGGTCTCGACGGCGGAACCCTTCTTCAAGCTGGTCAACCAGGGGCTGATCCTTGGCGAAGACGGCCAGAAGATGTCCAAGTCGCGCGGCAACGTGGTGAACCCCGACGACGTGCTGGCCGAGTACGGGGCCGACGCGTTCCGGCTCTACGAGATGTTCATGGGCCCGCTGCAGGACACCAAGCCGTGGAACACCCAGGGCGTCGAGGGCGTGTACCGCTTCCTCGGGCGCGTGTGGCGGCTCTTCGTCGACGAGAAGGCCGAGACGGACCACGAGCAGGCCTCCACGGTGGCGGGCTCGAACGCCTCCGCCGAGGAATCGGCCCGGCTGCTCGACCTGATCCGCCTCTCGCCGCTCATCCGCGACGAGGCGCCGACGCCGGCCCAGCTCAAGCTGCTGCACGAGTGCCTCCGCAAGGTGACGCAAGACCTCGAGCACCTGCAGTTCAACACGGCCATCTCGGCCATGATGGTGTTCATCAACGGAGCGATGACCTGGGAGAACCGCCCGTCGTCGGTGCTCGGGATGTTCCTGCAGGTGCTGGCCCCGTTCGCCCCGCACCTGGCCGAGGAACTGTGGGAGCGGTTGCATCGGCACGTGGGGGCCACTGCGCCCTCCCTGACCTACGCGCCCTGGCCCGCCTTCGACCCGGCCCTGCTGGTCGAGACCGAGATGGAGCTGCCGGTGCAGGTCAACGGCAAGTTGCGCGACGTGATCCGCATGCCCGTGGGCGCCACCGCCGCCGACATCGAGGCCGCAGCCTTGAAGGCGGAGAAGGCCCAGCCCTTCCTTGCCGGCAAGGCGGTCAAGAAGGTGATCGTGGTGCCGCGCAAGATGGTCAACGTGGTGGTGGCCTGACACCGCCGCCCCTCCCCGCCTCCGATCACGCCATGAGATCGATCACCCGACACCTGACGCCGGACGAACTGCGGATCCTCTGGATCCTCACGGCGGTGGTCCTGATGGGCATTGGTGGGCGGGTCTGGATTTCCAGCCACCAGGCGGCGGATCCCGGGGTGATGTCTCCCGGCGGCCCGGCGGCAGCAAAGGCTCCCTGAATGGAACTGCCGCTTCCCAAGGACCCCATCGCCGACGTGGTGGCCGCCGACCAGCGCTACCATCGGGAGGCGTATCTCTTCCTCCGGGACGGGCTGGAGTACACCCAGCGCATCCTCAAGCGGGAGGTGGGCTCCAAGACCCGGCACATCAGCGGCCAGGAATTGCTGGAGGGCCTCAGGGAACACGCCCTCAAGGAATACGGCCCGATGGCGCGGACGGTGCTGGGCGAGTGGGGCATCCACCGGACGGAGGACTTCGGGGAGATCGTCTTCAACATGGTCGAGCACGGCATCCTCTCGAAGACCGAGAAGGACTCCCGGGCGGATTTCCGGGGCGGCTACGATTTCGACCAGGCCTTCCGGGACCCATTCCTTCCGGCCAGCCGGCGAGGGTGATCCACGACGGGTCCGGGCACCGCTTGTGGACCGGGTCCCGGACGGCTAGGTTCGGTTCCATGCACCTCCGCGGATGGCTTTCGGGCCTGCTCGTCGCCTTGGGTTGCCTCCTCTCCGCCTCGGCCCAGGACGCCCGGTTCATCCGACTCCGCAACACCACGGTCACCACTCCGCCCGCCCCGGACGCCAAGTCGCGGGCCGCCGCGGTCGCCAAGGCCGCACCCCCGGTCTCGGGGCTGTACCTCCTGCAACTCGACGGGACGCCGTCGGCCAGCCAGCGCGAGGCCCTGCAGGTGCGCGGAGTCCACCTGCTGCATCCTGTCCCGGACGACGCCTTCGTCTGCCACCTCGAGGCCTCGCCGGCGGCCCAGGTCCGCGCCCTCCCCTACGTGCGCTGGCTCGGCGAGTACCAGCCCGACTGGCGCATCGACCGCCGCCTGGCCGCGGCGATGGGGTCCCGTCCCACCGACCCGCTGGAGGTGAGGCTCCTGTTGCGGCCCAACAGTCCCCCGGCCGTGCTGGTCGCGGCCCTGCGGCAGTTCACCGGAGCCATCCACCGGACCGAGACCCGGTTCGGTGTCTTCCTCGGCGGCCGCACCACCCCGCGCCGCGTGCTGGAGCTGGCGCGTTCCCCCTCGGTGCTGTGGATCGAGCCGGCCGGCCGGATGAAGCTGGTGGACGAGATCGCCACCGAGATCGTCCTGGGCGACGACGGGACCCCGGGCAAGCCGGCCGAGGTACAGCGCCTCGGGTTCGACGGGCGGGGCGTGACCGTGGCCGTGGCCGACTCCGGCCTCGACACCGGGGAGGCCGACACCATGCATGAGGACCTGCGCGGCCGGGTGGATGCCTTCTTCGCCTATGGCGGCCTGGAGGACGCCTCCGACGAGCACAGCCACGGGACCCACTGCGCCGGGATCGTGGCCGGCAGCGGGGCCATCGGCACCAAGGACGAACAGAGCTACCTCTGGGGCCTGGGCGTCGCCCCCGGGGCCCACCTGGTGGCCCAACGCCTCTTCGACGGGGCCGGCGACTACTACGCGCCGCCCAGCTACGAGGCGCTCACGCGCGACGCCGTGCGCAGCGGGGCCTATGTGGGCTCCAACTCCTGGGGCGACGACACGCAGGGGCGCTACGACCTGAGCGCGGCCGAGTTCGATGCGCTGGTGCGCGACGCCGATGCCCGGACCCCCGGTGAGCAGCCCTACATCCTGGAATTCAGTGCCGGCAACTCCGGCCCGGGCGAGCAGACCATCGGCTCGCCGGCCGTGGCCAAGAACGTCATCGCCACCGGGGCCTGCCAGAACGACCGCTTCGACCTGGCCCTCTACGCCGAGGGTGCCGAGACCATGGCCGATTTCTCCAGCCGTGGGCCGGCCGAGGACGGACGCATCAAGCCCGACCTCACCGCGCCGGGCACCTGGATCGCGTCGCTCAAGAGCCAGATGGCCAGCGACGCCAACGCCTGGCTGGGCATCGACGAGAACTACCTCTTCCAGGGCGGCACCTCACAGGCCGGGCCCCATGTCAGCGGGGCCTGCGCGGTGGTCGTGCAATGGTACCGCGAGACCCACGGCGGGCAAACCCCATCCCCCGCCCTGGTGAAGGCCGCGCTCATCAACTCCGCCGTGGACATGACCTCCGCCGAGGTGCCGGTGGATGCCGACGACGACGACGCCGGCACCATGCTGGTCGTCGGAGGCACGCCACCGGTGCCGAACAACGACGAGGGCTGGGGCCGGTGCGACGTGGCCAACCTCATCGCCGGCGAACGCCGCTTCGCCCTCACCGACCAGGGCGCCGGCCTGAAAACGGGGGCCGTCGCGGAGAAGCGGATCATCGTCGGCGCCGACGATGCCCTGAAGGTCACCCTGGCCTACACCGATGTCCCGGGCCTCCCGGCCGCGATCCCGGCGCTGGTCAACGATCTCGACCTCGAGGTCGTGTCGCCCGACGGGCGGGTGTTCCGTGGCAACGCCTTCCTCGACGGCGAGTCCATGGACGGCACGACCGAAGGCGACCGCATCAACAACGTGGAGGGGGTGCTCGTGAGCAATCCCGCCGCCGGCGAATGGATCCTGCGGGTCCGGGCCCACCGGGTGGTCCAGGACGTCCATGGCCAGACCAATGCCGCGCCCGAACAGGACTTCGCGCTGGTGGCCTCGGGCCAGATCCCCTTCCCCGGCGAGGGCGTGGTGTCCTGGGACCAGGAGACCTACCCGGCTCCCTCCGTGGCCCGACTCCGCCTGGTGGACACCGACCTCCGCAACGAGGCCAGTGCCACGGTCACCCTCACCAGCGAGGCGCAACCGACCCCGCTCTCCCTCACGCTCCAACGCAGCGGAGCCGGAGGAACCTTCACGGGGGCCGTGTCGCTGGTCACCTCGCCGAAGGTCGGCGCCCTGACGGTGGCCAACGGGAACACGGTGACTGTTTCCTACAAGGACGCCTCCCCGGCGGGCGTCCGTTCGCGCACCGCGCTCGTCGATCTCGACCCGCCGGTGATCGATTCGGTTCGGGCCATCCAACGGTTTGGTCGCACCAGCCTGCGGTTCAATGCCAGCGAGCCCGTGAGATCGGTGGCCGTGGTCAATCCCGTCAATGGACCCGCCTTCACGGTGACCAACGCCTTCCTGCGCACCTCGCCGGAGTTGGTCCTGCCGGAGCTGGTTCCCGAGCAGGTCTACCGCTACTTCGTGATCGCCACCGACGGCGCGGGCAATGTGCGCACCAACGACAACGGCGGCCGG
>JBIKMQ010000225.1:0-4822 GCA_044359215.1 Candidatus Chromulinivoraceae bacterium | reverse complement strand
CGCCCCCGGTGGCGGGAACCGCCCTCGACCGTCTGATGGTGTCGAACAACCTCGCGTCCTTCAAGCGGAGCACGATGCTGCGCCTCACCGACGGGCTGGCCCCGGCGTCCCGGGCCAACGACGACAAGGCCTCCACCGAGACCAAGACCACCGAGCGGACCGTGGACGGTTACTGGGAGGTCGACCTCGGGGGCACCTTCGCCCTGCATGGCATCCGCACCATCGCCGCCTCCGGCATCGGCGGCCGGCTCACCAACGCCACGGTCCGGCTCTATGATGACCGGCATGATTCGGTCTTCGCCCGCCGGATCGCCGGACGCCCCGACACCTTCGACACCGACTTCGGCGGCCCGGTCTTCGCGCGCTACGTGCGGGTCGGCCTCGAGGACAAGCGCCGCACCGATCCCGGCGGCGGCATCGAGTGGTACATCGGCTTCCGCGAGGTGGCCGTCTTCGGCCGCCCGACCAACGAGGTGGGCATCCTGACGTTCCAGGCCGACCCCGCCGCGCCCGGCTCGGCCGCTGGCACGGTGTCCTGGCAGGTCGAGGACGTGCTGCGGCTGGAACTCCACCCGGGCGTGGGCTCGGTGGGCTCGCTGACGGCGGCGGACGGGCGGGGGTCCCTCCGGCTCACGCCCGCAGCCTCCACCGAATACCTGCTGGTGGCCTCCAACACCGCCGGGGTGTTCGTGCGCGCCGCCTCGGTGGAAGTCCCCGGTTCCCCGCTGCCGGTGCGGCTCGACGAGCTGGTCGCGGCCAACCGCTTCTCGCTGACCACCGCCTCGGGCGACGCCGCCGACTGGATCGAATTGCGCAACCCGGGCAACCAGCCGGTGGATCTCGCGGGCTGGAGCCTGAGCGACGATCCGGCCAGGCCGCGCAAATGGACCTTTCCCCGCTGGGTCCTGGAGCCCCACCAGTCAAGGGTGGTCTTCGCCTCGGGCAGCGACCGCGGCCTCGACACCTCGGGAGACCTGCACGTGGGCTTCCGCCTGTCCCGCACCGGCGGCGTCTTGTTGCTGGTGCCGCCCGCCGCCTCGGGCGAACCCACCCAGCGGGTCGACTACCCCGCGCTTGGCGACGACCTGGCCTTCGGACGCGACCTGACCGGCCAGTGGCGGATGCTGGACCCCACGCCAGGACGACCGAACGTGGCGGCATCCCACGAGGGGTGGGTCCGAGCCCCGGAGTGGAGCCATTCCCGGGGCTTCCACAACCAACCCTTCCGCCTGGTGCTGACGGCGCCCGACCCGGGGTCGACCATCCTCTACTCGACCAACGGCACCGAGCCGAGCCTCGTGTACTCCAACGGGCTCGACGTGGCGCGGACGATGTCCGTCCGGGCCCGGGCCGTCCGCGCCGGTGCCCGGCCCTCGCCGCTTCAGACCCGCACCTTCGTGTTCGTCGAGGATGTTGTCGCCTCGCCGTCGATGAACCGGACGATCACCCAGAACACCGCGCTGGCCGCCCGGCTGCGGACCGGCCTGCGGGCGATCCCCACCATCGCCCTGTCGCTGCCGGGGCAACCGGAATACGAGGAGAAACCCGGGTCCTTCGAGATCCTCTGGCCCGACGGTCGGGAGTCGGTGCACGTCAACTGCGGGCTCTCCCGCTTCGGCAACGCCTGGACCTCGTTCGCCAAGCGCAGCTTCCGGGTCAAATGCCGCAACCGGTACGGCGACGACGCCATCCGGACACCGCTCTTCGACGGCTTCGACCATGGCTGGACCCCGGTGCGTTCCTTCGACCAGCTCGACCTTCGGTCCGGATCCCACGACATGTCCGAGCGCGGCTTCTACATGGCCGGACGCTTCGTGGAAGACAGCATGCTCGACATGGGCAGCCTCAATCCCCACGGGCGTTTCGTGCACGTCTACGTCAACGGGGCCTACTGGGGGCAGTACGACTGCCGGGAACTGCTTTCGGAGCGCTTCCTCGCCGACTACCTAGGTGGATCCCGCGACGATTACGGGGCCGTGATGGGCAACGACAACGTCACCGATGATTTCGTGATCGGTGCGCCGGAACCGCCGAACCTCGATCCCTGGGAACGCGCCCGGGGCGACCGCAACAGCTACGAGCGGGTGCGCGCCCGGCTCGACGTGGCCCACCTCATCGACTTCATGCTGCTCTGGACCTACGGCGACTGCGAATCGGAGTTCCGCAGCTGCGGTCCCATCGCCCCGGGCACCGGCTTCAAGTTCTGGATCGCCGACGCCGACGGCTTCCTGCGGACCAGCGCGCTCAACCTCAACCGCACCGACCGCGAGGGTCCGGGCGGATTCTTCGGGGCCTTGGTCCGCGAGGGGCACCCGGACTTCCGCGCCCTGCTGGCCGACCGGATCCACCGCCATTTCTTCAACGACGGCGCACTCACCCCCGCCGCGTTGGACAAACGGCTCGACCTCCGGATGCGGGAGATCGCCGACAGCCTGGTGGCCGAGTCCGCCCGCTGGAACCAGCGCACCCCGGCCTCCTGGGAAGGGGCGGCGGCCACCATCCGCAGCCAGTTGTTCCCGAGGCGCACGGCCACGCTGCTTGGTCAATGGCGCGCCCGGGGCCTCTACCCGAGCTTCGACCCGCCAAAGTTCGAGGTGCGGGGAGGCACGGTGGCCGCAGGTTACCGCCCCCAGTTGAGCGCCCCGGCCGGAACCATCTTCTATACCCTCGACGGCAGCGACCCTCGCCTCCCTGGCGGGGCGGTCTCTCCGGCCGCCAAGCCATGGACCGCCGACGCGGTGACCGTCACCTCGGAGGTGACCCTCACCACCCGGGTCCGGTCCGCTGCGGGTGCCTGGTCGGCCGTGGATGCCGCGACCTTCCGTCTGCAGGCCCCGCGCCGACCGGCACCCGGGGACCTGCTGCCCGTCGAGATCCACTACAACCCGTCGACGGGAGGCGAGTCGGAGTTCATCGAATTGCGCAACCTCGCCAACGACCCGCTCGACCTCTCGCGCTGCACCCTGTCCGGCGGCATCGGCCTGGTCTTCCCCGACGGCCTGGCATTGGCCCCGGGAGCATCGCTGGTGGCGGTGCGAGATCCGATCGGCTTCGCCGCCCGCTACCTGGCACCTGGCTCGACAGCCGCCCGGGCGGGCATCCGCACGGTGGGTCCCTGGGTCGGGGCGCTGGACAATGCGGGCGAACGCGTGGCGCTGCTCGGGGCCGATGGAGCGGAACTCTGGTCGTTCACCTACGGCACCCGGACCCCGTGGCCGGTGCGCGCCGATGGGGGAGGAAGGTCCCTGGTGCTGTCCGAACCGGCCAGCCCACCGGTGGGGCGGGAGGCGGTCAACGCCTACCTCGGCGACGGTCGCCGCTGGCTGCCGAGCCTCGCCGACCATGGCACCCCGGGGTGGATCGATCCCTTCAGGGCCTCCGTGGTGTCGAAGCCCGACGGCCCGGTGCTGGAGTGGCCCACGATCTCCGGCGAGACCTACCGTGTGGAAGCCTCCGAGCGCCTGACCGCCCCCGTCTGGACGGTGCTCGAACAGGGACCGGCCCCCCGCGACGAAGTCCGCCGCCGACCGCTGGCCCCGATCCCCTCGCCCGGATCGCCCGGATCGCCCGCAACCCCGGAACCGACACCGGACCTCACCCGCTTCTACCGCGTGCTGTGGGTCCGCTGAGACTTCCGCACCGTGGTGCCCTTCCTGGGGCGCCCATGGGTTTGCATGCGGTCAGATGCAGGAACCAAGAGCAAACCTGGCAGCGCCACTGCGGGCTCTTCATCCGAGCAACTGGAGCACCGTCTTCGGCATCGCGTTGGCCTGTGAGAGCATGGCGGTGCCGGCCTGGACGAGAATCCCGTACTTGGCTAGGCTGGTGCTCTCCTCGGCCACGTCCACATCCTTGATGCGGCTGTTGGCCGCCGCCAATTCCTCGCCGCGCATGCCGAGTTCGTCGACCGTGGCATTCAGCCGGGCCATGTTCGCCCCGACGGTGGCACGATCGACAGCCAACTGCTCGATGGCGGCATTGACCCGCGTCAGCGCCGAAGCGGCGTTGGAAGCGGTGGTGAGGTTCAGGGGTGCCAGTGGAGACAAGGTGGTGGTGAAGGTCAGGCTTGGACTTGTTCCATCCCCGTACAGCATGTTGCCATTCCCTTGCAGGTTGCCACCGGTAAATCCCAGTCCAACCAAAGTATTGTTCTGGTCATACAGAAGCTTTCCCGAGTTGACGGTGACCGACAGCTGTCCGTTGGAAGAATCGTATGAGGCGGCCGACAGCGCGCCATTGCTGGTGAACAAGTCGACGAAATCCTGAATCGAGGAACTAGGACCGAAGAAGGCAGAGTTGCCGGCCGATGAGTTGTCCGGATTGATGAGGCCGAAGCCGTTGGAACCGTATTGAGTGAAGGAAGAACTCAGGGACGAAAGCGTGGAGGTGGCCCCCGGGTAGCCCGAAGTACTCTGGTTTGAAAGATAGTTGCCTTGGATCCCGCCCAGTTGAATCTGCCCACCTTCGCTATCCGCGGTCAGGTTCAGTCCACTGGAGCCGAACAGACTCACGCCGTTGAACTCCTTCGACGTGAAATTGCCGATGGCGTTCTCGAGGGCTTGGAATTCCCTGTCGTAAAGGGTCCTGTCCTCGTTGGATTTGGTACCGTCCTGGGCGAGGACCGCCAATTCACCCATCCGCTTCAGGGTGTCGCCGATCCTCTTGAGATAACCCTCCTGCGTCTGACTGAAGGAAATCGCGTTTTGGAGAGCGCCCAGCGCCGCCGCATTCCTCCCGGCCTGCGCTTCGAAGCGCATGCTCATCGCCGTTGCTGCGGCATCATCTCCGGGAGACACCAGCGTGCTTCCGGTCGAGATGCGGG
>JBIKMQ010000335.1:0-3833 GCA_044359215.1 Candidatus Chromulinivoraceae bacterium | reverse complement strand
TGCACCGGGTGCAGCGGGTGCCGGCGACCGAGGCCCAGGGGCGGATCCACACCAGCACGGTCACGGTGGCCGTGATGCCCGAGGCCCAGGAGGTCGACGTGGTCATCAAGCCTGAGGATCTTGAGATCAACGTCTGCCGGGCCGGCGGCCACGGAGGGCAGGGGGTCAACACCACCGATTCGGCCGTCCGGATCTTCCACAAGCCCTCGGGCCTGGAGGTCCGCTGCCAGGACCAGCGGTCGCAGCAGAAGAACAAGGCCCAGGCCATGATGGTGCTCCGGTCCCGGTTGCTGGAGCGCAAGATGAACGAGGAGAACGCCAAGTACGCCCAGCAGCGCAAGGACCAGGTGGGCACGGGCGAGCGCTCCGAGAAGATCCGCACCTACAATTTCCCCCAGAACCGGGTCACCGACCACCGGTTGGAACTCACCCTCTACAACCTGGCCGCCTTCCTGGAGGGCGACCTCGATCCCATCCTCGATCCATTGATGGACGACGAGGTGAAGCGCCGCCTCGCGGCCATCGAAGCCTGACCCCGACCTGCCTTCCCATGACCATCCTCCCATCGCCCAGGGCCCTGATCTTCGACTGCGACGGGACCGTTGCGCACACCATGCCCCTGCATTGGCGGGCCTGGCAGTCCGTGACCGGTCGCTATGGCATCGACTTTCCCGAGACGCGGTTCTACGCGCTGGGCGGTGTCCCGGGACGCAACATCCTGAGGATGCTCTTCGAGGAGCAGGGCATCCGGGGCCTCGACCCGGTTGCCGTGGCCAAGGAGAAGGAGGAGGCTTACCTTGAGTTCCTGCACCAGGTTGGACCGGTCGAACCGGTGGTGGAGATCGCGCGCCGCAACCTAGGGGTGCTGCCCATGGCCATCGCCACCGGGGGCTCGCGGCCGGGCATCCCGACGGTCCTGAGGCACCTCGGCATCCATGACTGGTTCGCGGCCATCGTCACCAGTGAGGATGTCGAACGCCAGAAGCCCGCCCCGGACATCTTCCTCGAGGCGGCCCGTCGACTGGGGGTTGACCCGGCCTATTGCCGCGCCTTCGAGGACACCGATCTCGGCATGGAGGCCATCCGCGCCGCCGGGATGGAGGCGGTGGACGTCCGCCTGCTGCCCGACTATCCGCGGCCGTTGGTCTGAGAGGGTGGCGCCGCCGCCAGTCAGGACGGATCGGTGGCCTGGCTGATCTCCGCTGCCGCCCCGGCCCGCAGAGCCACCTGGATCCGGCGGATGCCCACGCCCTGGAAGGTGTAGCCCCAGGCGACCGTCTGCCCGACCATCGCCCCCGGCACCGCCTCGGAGCCGTCGGCGACCTCGTGCCGCTCGGCGTCGAAGGCCTCTCCCGGCTGCGCCTCGAAGGGCAGCAGGCCCACCCGGCGGGTCACGTCGATGCAGGCGTTCCGGTAATGGCCGAGTTGCTGGATCAGCTGGGGTTGGCCCGAGGCGACGGCCGCCTGGAAGAGCGCAAAGCAGTGGTCCATCAGGTGCAGGACCACCTGAAGCGACTCCTTCTCGCTGCGCCGGAGTTTCTCGATCTCCAGCCGCAGCGTGGCCTTTTCGCCATCGTTGGACTTGGCCAGGAACTCCGAGAATCCCTTGGCCTCGGCGGCGATCTGGCCCGCGATGGCGCCCGCGGCGCTGACGGTCCTTCCGGACATCGCCTGGATGTCCTGCCATTGCGCGGTGGCCGCCGTGATCTGCTGGGCGGCCCGGTCGAGCGCCCCGAGCTTCTCGGTCGCCGTGGCGAGGTTGACCTGTTCGAAGAGTTTCACGGCGGCCTCATGATCCTTCTGGAATGGGTGGATCAGGATCCAAGCCCCGAGTCCGGTCAGGCCGCCGACGAGCCCGATTTCGCGCCAGGTCCACACGGGGGCGGCCTTCCAGGCCACCGCGGCGGCGACGGCCACCAGGACCAGGTCCGCCAGCAGGTAGGGCCACTTGGTGGTTCGGGGAGCTTCGCTCAGCGACATGGGTCGATCCTAGGACGCCCCGCCGGCGCGGCGGAAGGGCCATTTGGCGCTGGGCGGATCGTGCTCGTCTGCCGGCGTCGGGATCGTTGACCGGGCCATGGACCCGAGGTGGACCCGAGGCGGACGTTGGACTTCCGGAGGTTTTGTCGGAGTCTTCCCGTCCAGAGAGATCCTCGTTCCCATGTCCCCGCGTCCCACCCTTGCCATCGTCGGCACCGGCATCGCCGGTCTCGGCTGCGCCCACTTCCTGCACCGGCAATACGACCTGAGCCTGTTCGACCCCAATGCGCATGTCGGCGGCCACACGAATACCATCGAAGTGGCCGAACCGGGTGGACGGACGGTGCCGTTCGATACCGGGTTCATGGTGTTCAACCGGGTCACCTATCCCCACCTCGTCGCGTTGTTCGAGGAGTTGAAGGTGCCGGTCCAGCGGACCGACATGTCGTTCTCGGTCCAGCACGTGCCCTCCGGGCTGGAGTTCTCGGGCTCCAGCCTCAACCACCTCTTCGCCCAGCGGAGCAACCTGTTCCGGCCGCGCTACTGGCGCATGTTGCTGCAGGTCAACCGGTTCAACGCCGAGGCGGTCCCCGCCCTGAGCGATCCGCGCTGGGAGTCGGTGACCATCGGCGACTATGTCGCCCAGCGTGGCTATGGCCGGGATTTCCTGGAGCAGTACCTCGTGCCGATGAGCGGAGCGGTCTGGAGCACGCCCCCGGACCGTATGCTGGAGTTCCCGGCCCGGACCCTCATCCAGTTCTTCCACAACCATGGGTTTCTCGGCCTGCACACCCAGCACCCTTGGTGGACGGTCACCGGCGGGGCGCGGGAGTACGTCCGACGCCTCATCCCACCCTTCGCCAACCGCATCCGTACGGGGCTCGGTGTGACTTCGGTGCGTCGCGAAGGTGGAGTGGCCCTGGTGACGACCGCCGATGGGCGGACCCAACGCTTCGACAAGGTCATCCTTGCGGCGCATGCCGACGAGTCGCTGCGCCTGCTCACCGACGCCGATGCCGACGAACGCCGACTGCTGGGAGCGTTCCACTACCAGCCGAACCTCGCCACGGTGCACAGCGATCGCCGCGTGATGCCGAAGGCCCGGTTGGCGTGGTCGGCCTGGAACTACCGCATGGCCCCGACGCCAGGGGGGGCGGTGCTGCCGCAGACCGTCTACTGGATGAACCGGCTCCAGGCGCTGTCGACCGACACCGACTACTTCGTCTCGATCAACGGCGAGCATGAGATCGACCCGGCCCTCGTGCACCGGAAGATCCCCTACACCCACCCGCTCTTCAGCCTCGAGGCGATCGCCGCTCAGAAGAAACTCCCGGACCTCAACCGACGAGGCGACGGGCAGACGGTGTTCTTTGCCGGAAGCTACTTTCGCTACGGCTTCCACGAGGACGCTTTCGCCAGCGCCGTGCAGTTGTCGCGGTTGCTCAGTTCGGAGCCTGTGCAGCCCCAGATCCAGGGAGGATCGGCCATCAGGGGGTGAGGGTGGCAAGTCGGGCATGTCAGCCCTACCGGCGGTCGGTCGCGGTCGGTCGTGATGGCATCTGCGGGACAGAGCTCGCAGCGTCACCCTCTCACCCGATGTGGCTTGACTTGATGGCCTCCCGATCGATCCTCCTCCTGAAACCCACGCCGGCCACGTTCCAAAACGGTGCCGATCTGGTGGTAGCCACCCGAACCGAAGCCTGATCCATGGACGGACACGAGAAATCCCTTTGGGCAATGGTCCTGTGCCAGTTTCGGAGTTTCGTCTGCCCAGGCTTCCTCAGTAAGCGGTTCCCTCAGGCTGCTGCTCCTTCAGGCCGGTTTCCTGCCCGGTTTCCTGCCCAGTTTCCTGC
>JBIKMQ010000224.1:0-4863 GCA_044359215.1 Candidatus Chromulinivoraceae bacterium | reverse complement strand
TTCTGCCTGAGGAGCTTCGTTGCGCGGTTGGCTTTGGCGGACCCGCCGTTCCGGAACCGACACCGGCCGGCGCGGGGCGCCTGTTGGCCATCGCGGCCTCGCCGCTGAAGGCGTCCCTAGTCGCCATCCGGATGCTCTCCCTGTCCAATCCGGCGTTTCGGGAACTTGCGCTCAATTTCCTGGGCTGTGTCCCCGCCGGAGCGAAGTGCCCGACCGATCTCGGCGCCATGCCTCCCGCCCGTGGGGTTGGCCCGCGGCGCAGCGATCCCGCTCCCTTGGGTGCGGAGCGGGCGCTGAGGGCACTCCCTGAAAGTCTGCCGTTGGAATATCAGCCGATCTTCGGGATGCAGCCGACGGCCTGGCGGTTCGAGAGAAAGCCCTTTCAGGGTCTCACCGTCTCAGCTCAGCACCGTGCCGCGTGGGGGGGGCGCATCCTTGACTGGACCCGCGCCGAGGCCACCGCCGAATGGATCCGGTCGACGCCCCAGGAGGTGATCCACGAGGCCATCGCCGCCTGCCTCTGCAGCGGTTTGGAGGACTTGGCCACGGTGGCGGAATGGATCGCCTCCCGGGTGGATCCGCCGCCCCCGGATTCGCCATTGACCCCGCTGGTGCTCCTGGCCCGGGAGCGCCACGAACTCAAGCGCGGAGATCATCCCGTCGGAGTCTCAAAGTCCCCGACCGGGCCTGCAAACGATTACCAAGCCATCAAAGACGGTGTCCGGTTCGATGAATGGCTGTGAACGCCATGCAACCCCCTGACCCAGTGATTTTGAAGACTCCCGACCATCCCAAGAAACAACCCGTCGAGGGCCGACGGGTCTTGTTGCGCGGCTTCACCGAGACCGATGAATCGCTGGCCAGCGCCTTCGTGAACGGTGCCGGTGGCCAGCTCGTCCAGAGCCTCCAGGCCGCCGATCTCGTCATCATCGGTCCGTCGGGGGCCGACAAGGTGGTCGCCTTGGCCCGTCAGCGGCAGCTCAAGGTCCTGAATTGGACCGAGGTCGAGGCCCCGGAGAAGCCCGGGAGCACCGCGGTCCCGTCTTCCCTGGAGGACCGCAGTGCCATCGAGATCGCTCCCGGTCACGTCCGGATCCTCGAC
The DNA here is from genome assembly GCA_044359215.1 of Candidatus Chromulinivoraceae bacterium. Taxonomy (GTDB): domain Bacteria; phylum Verrucomicrobiota; class Verrucomicrobiia; order Limisphaerales; family UBA9464; genus SXXZ01. The sequence goes on along the minus strand of JBIKMQ010000224.1, from coordinate 3,761 downwards.
GTCATCATCCCCCGGGGGGGCTCTGCGCCACCCGTCGACACGACGACCGATCGCTTCGCCAACCTCTGTCTCGACGAACCGTTCCTGAGGGCGGCCCGAGCGGTCGCTCTCGGAGTCCTCGAAGGGTTGCCCACGGCCCTCGAAGGCACCACGGCCGCCTCGAAGACCACGGTGGTGCTTTGGTTGGCCCGCCTCTTGGGACACGCGGTGTTCCGCCTGAACCTGCATGGGCAAACCGACACAGGTGAACTTGTGGGCCGATATGTGCCTACCCGGGGCGGGGAGGATTGGGACCTGGCTTCGCTCGTCGCCCTCGGTTCCCGACTCCGGGAGGAAACTCGGGACTTGATCGACGAGGCCCTTGCCGCCGGGCGGCCGCTCACCTGGGCCGAGCGTACCTTCATCGCCGCCCGCGAACGATTCCAGGAACGCACCTGGCGTTTCGCCGAGGGCATCCTGCCGCAAGCCCTGCGTTCCGGAGCCTGGGTGTTGCTCGACGAACTCAACCTCGCCGAACCCCAGATCCTGGAACGGATCAACCCGGTGTTGGAATCGCCGCCGAGCCTTCTGCTGTCGGAAGGCGACCAGACCCATTGGGGGCCAGGCGGGTTGCCCGTGCACGAGCACTTTCGGATGTTTGCAACCCTCAACCCTGCCGAGTACACCGGCCGGTCGGTACTGTCCCCGGCCTTCCGCGATCGATGGTTGCAGTGGCACTTCGCCGAGGTCCCCCGCGAGGTGGATTACCGGGCCCAGTTGAGGTTCCTCATCGAGGGAGTGCATCCGCAGTTCCGGGTGGGCCGCGTGCGCTATCAGGCATTGCCCGGAAAGCCGCTGCTGCCCGGATTGGCCCAGGTGCCAGGCATCGACGACTTCCTTTCGATGCTGGCCTGTTTCCATGTCGCCATGGCCTCGGCCGGCGGGGAAGGGGGGCGGGCTCCGTCGCTCGGTCGCGGTCGCCGGGAGCGCTACGTCTTCACCCGCCGCAGCCTCGAGGCCTGCGTGCGACTCTGGGACTCCATGCGTCGTCGCGCCCCCGGGTCCTGCCCCCGGGGCCAGCTCGCCTCTGCGCTGGCCACGGTCTACCTCAACAAGCTGTCGCCCGGTGCCGACCGGAACGCCGCGATCGGCCTCGCCGAGGTCGCCGGGCTGCCACTCGAGGAGGCGGCATGAGCTCGCACTTTCACCCCATCGATCCAGAGAAGCTCGAGGAACTTCGGCAACTCGCCTGCCTCGTCTCGCGGGAATCCGACCTTCGATTGGTGGCAGGCCCCGCGGGCTCGGGCTGGAGATACTCCCATTCAAACCGCCAGATCTCGATGGACTCGCAAGGGCTTCGAACCCAGTCCTGGGCCTTCAACAAGGGCTTGGTGCTGCACGAGTGCGGCCATGCGGGTATCACCCGACTGCATCCGCTGCTCAAGAAGGACCCGTACCTCCGGGAGCCGCCCATCTTCGGCCTGATCAATTGTCTGGAGGATTGTCGTCTTGAAACGTGGCTCCAAGTCCGGTTCCCGGGATGCACCCCCTGGATCCAGCACTACAACGACATTCTTCTGCGAGTGCCGTACGCCCCTGAACGTCGAGTGGTGCACGATCACCAGCGACTGCCGCACTTCATCTCAGCGGTGCTGAATCGATGGTGGTTCCGCGAGGCTGCCGTCGCTGCCAACGAGCAGATCCGGGCCTTGACCGAGCGTGTCTGGCCCCATGTGGAAGCCATTTGCGAGGCCTATCCGCGGGGAGAGATGTCGCTTGAGGCGGTACGGCAGGCCTTCGTCGACCACCCGATGTCGTCGATCTACGACGAGGTGCCCTTGCCACCGGGACGCGAGGCCTGGGAGCTCGAGGTTCGCCTGTGCCAACTCCGTATGTGGGATGAGTTCACAACCGTCTTCCTGCCCATTCTTCGCGAGTTCGAGCCCCCCGGTCGGCACATCGTCTGTGGGCGACGATTCCTGGAATGGCTGGAGCGGTGGCTCGACGAGGGTCACCTCGGGCCCGATCAACTCGCCGCGGGGCATGGCCGAATTCCTTGCCGGATCATTCTCCGCGGTGGAGGGCAGGAGCCTGGCCGCACAACCCATCCCTGGTTCTCCGAGGAGTCGGCTGCGGACTCGTGGCCGCTCGATCCCGTGGCGTATCGTGCCAGTCGGGAGTCCCAGGCCGCGGTCATCGAGCAGGTGGGAGAGGAGGTGCTGCGGCTGCTGCATCCGAGGATCGACCGGGAATGGGCGGGCCCATGGCGTTCCGGGACGCGGCTGGACCTCCGTGCCGCCCTGCGGGCCGAGGCCGATCCTCAGCGCCTGGATCAGGTGTGGGAGCACCGCCAGCCGCCCAGCCGTCATGACGCCTCCATCACACTGCTGCTGGACCACTCGGCCTCCATGAAAGGCCCACGCATCGACGCGACGCTCTGGGCCACGGTCTTGCTGGCCGAGGTATGTCACCGCGTGGGCATTCCCCTGGTGATCTTCACGTTCTCGGACGACTGCCACCGGCTGCTGGATGTCGACGAACCCCTCGATGCCGCGATCCAGGGGCGTCTTGGCGGACTGCCGCAATCGGCCTCCGGTGGCACCCATCTGGCATTCGCCTTGTCTCACGTCCACCGGCGCGTGCTCGACCTAGGCACCGCCGATCCGTTCGTCGTGGTCCTCAGCGACGGCATCCCCTCGGATGACGACGACCCCAAGGCTCGCGTCGACGAGATGGAGCGCGACGGCATCACCGTCCTTGGCCTCGGTCTTGGGCCTGATTCCGCCCGACTGGCCGACTTCATTTCATGTTGCCAGCCCCACCTGCAGTCCACCGACATCGCCGACGCATTCATCCGAATCCTGATCCAAGCTTCGAGTAGACGTCATGCGCTGACCTGAGCGAGGGGCAAAGACACTGGGCGTGAAGAGGTAATCCAATATGAATTCAACATTGACTGATCATCAGATGAATCACCAAGAAAAAGAAATATTCTAGGAACAATAAATTGCTCGTAAAAAATCAACCGAAACATAAAAAGTAACAGCAATGAAAAAATTGGAATTCGTCGCAGTTTGGGACAAGATGACAAGTGCTCGAAAAGGAGCCGCTGTGGAGGCGTTTTTCAAGAAAACTCATGCGGGCGCAGAACCTGTGCGATCAGATTTCATCGATTTCAAATACCAAGGGGAAAGTTTGGACATCAAGTCTCACAAGGCGGCTTGCCCTAAACTGAACCAAAATCAAATTGATAAAAAAGTATCGATATTGTGGTATAATTGGCACGGTGCTTGCGAAACCCGAGATGAATTTCAGGTGAAGAAAATCGCGTTGGTTCAAGGCAAGATTTCCGCAAGTATCTGGGCCACATTCAGCTTCTCTGACTTCAGCAAGTTTGTCAGTGAGTACAAAAACAAAGAATCCGATAGCAAAAAGAACCGTGCTGAATCGGCATCTCGGGCCAAGAAACTGCGAGATGCTTGGGCGGCGGAAAATTTGTTCCCGCAATTCAATCAAGCATACAAGGGGAACAACAGGTTTCTTCTATGGAAGCACCAGACCAAGGGGATGAAGCCGGCAATTATGAATGGCAAGTACCAGAAATTCAAACGCACAATCGTGATATTCTACGAGAATAAAGGTACCGAAGTTGCTCCTAATCTCGAGATCAAAAAATGGTGGTTGTTCGCTCACAATCGGGCGGTCGATCAAATGAAGAAACTTCTCATGAAACACAAGGTGGATGAAAAGTACTACGTGACACAGCAATCGTTCGCAGCCGG
>JBIKMQ010000223.1:0-4866 GCA_044359215.1 Candidatus Chromulinivoraceae bacterium | reverse complement strand
CGACCCGCTGCGCATTTCACCCTGCTGCTCAATGGCGTCGAGCGCATGATGCTCACCGGGAAACCCTCATGGACGGCCCGGCGCACGCTGATGACCAGCGGCCTCCTCGACGCCCTGCTGCAGGCCGGCCTGCCGGATGCCGCCGCCACCGCGACCTCGTCATCGCCCGCGTCCCCGGCGTCTGTGGCGTCCGTGGCGGGCCGGCGTCTGGAGACCCCCTGGCTGGACTGGGGGTACTCTTCCGAGTGGCGCTGGAAGCAACCGCCACCTCCGCCGCCGGGCCGACCCTGGGGTGAGCAATGAGCCGGCAACGCATCACCCGAGACGGCTGGAAGTCGCCCCGGCGTCCGTGGGAGGATTTCGACGTGACTCCCCGCTGGCCCCGTCGGACCTCCTGGCCCCGCTGGCCTCGCCGCCTCGCTGCGCTTGGCTTGTTGTTGGTCGCGTTCGTCGTCGCCCGGGTTGCCCTCGGAAATCCCGCGACAACCTCGGGAGCGGTTCCCTCGGTCGCCGCCGTCTCGCCGCACCCGCCCGGGAGCGTGCCTCAAGCGCCGGCCGCCCCGGCCCGCGCCTCCGACCTGTGGAGCCTCCGCCCGTTGGCCCAGGTCCCGCTGCCGCCGGTCTCCCGCGACGGGTCGGCGCACCTCGTCGACCGGTTCCTGGACGTCCGCATGGCTGCCGCAGGCCTCGAGCCGTCCCCGGAAGCGCCCCGGGAAGTCGCCCTGCGACGGCTGAGCTTCGTGCTGCACGGCCTGCCTCCGTCTCCCGGCGAGATCGAGACCTACGCCGCCGACCCCTCCGTCGACGCCTGGGACCGGGTCGTGGACCGGATGCTCGGTTCGCCCCGGTTCGGGGAGCGTTGGGCGCGGCACTGGATGGACGTCGTACGCTACAGCGACTCCCACGGCAGCCAGGGAGACCCGGAGTTGCCGATGGCCTGGCGATACCGCGACTACCTGATCCGGGCCTTCAATCAGGACGTCCCGTACCACCGGTTCATCCGGGAGCATGTCGCCGGCGACCTGTTGCCCGACCCTCGGTTCGACCCGGTGCTGCGGCTCAACGAATCGGCGCTCGGGACGGCTCATTTTCGCATGGTCGAATTGGGCTACATCCCGGTGGATGCCCTCGACGACCGGATCAAGGCCGTGGACAACCAGATCGACGTGCTGTCCAAGGCCTTCCTCGGGCTCACCGTCTCGTGTGCCCGGTGCCACGACCACAAGTTCGACCCGATCAGCCAGAAGGATTTCCACGCCTGGTACTCGATCCTCGCCAGCGGCCGCCCCGGGCAGATCGTCGTCGACGACCCCTCCTTGGGGGCCGAGGCGCTTCGACGGATTGCCGAGTCCAAGGAGCGGGTCCGCGCCGGGCTCGCCGCGGCCTGGCGCCCGGCCGCCTCGGGGTTGGCCGGGAGGTGGCTTGGTCGTGCGCGCCGCGAGGCCGGGATCGTCGCCCTCGAGAGCGACCTCCGCGCGGCACGCGAGGAGCGGCGCCGCCTTGAGGCGGGACCGCTGGCCGCCTGGCGCGGCTCCCGCCGGTCCGGCTCTGGCAGGGAACCGTCGGCGGATCTCCCGGTCCCGATGGCCCGCTGGACCTTCGAGGCCGATGCCGCCGACGAGGCCGGGGGCATGCATGGGCGCGTCGTGGCCGGGGCGGTCGTGCGCGACGGACGCCTGAGGTTGCCGGGCGGCGATGCCCACCTCGTCACGGCCCCGCTGCCGGCCGACCTCACCGCCATGACCCTCGAGGCCTGGGTCGCCCTCGACACGCTCGACCAGCGCGGGGGCGGCGTGGTCACCGTGCAGACGCCCGACAGCGAGGTGTTCGATTCGATCGTCTTTGGTGAACAGACACCTGGGCGTTGGATGGCCGGGAGCGACTTTTTCCGCCGCACGCGGGACGTTGGGGGGCCGGCCGAGACCCGCGGGTCCGGCGGCTGGATCCACGTGGCGATCACCCATGCGGCCGACGGGACCATCACCGTGTACCGGGACGGCATGCCCTATGGCACCGCCTACCGTCCGGGTCCGGCCCACCGGTATCGCGCCGGCATCGATCGGGTCGTGCTCGGCCGCCGGCATCTCGGTCCCGGCGTGGCGGGCCTTTCCGGTGAGGTCGAGGAGGCCCGGGTGTACGACCGGGCCCTTGGGGCCGCCGAGGTCGCCGCCTCGTTCCGTGCCGGCGTCGAGACCCTCCCGCTGGCCAGGCTCCGCGAGTTGCTTGGACCTGTCGAACGGTCCCGCCACGACGCCGTGCTGGCGAAGATCGCCCGCCTGGAGGCGCGGTTGGCGAAGGAGTGCGAGGCGATGGCGACCGGCGCGTCCTGGGCCAAGGCGCTCGAGGCGGCCGAGCGGGATGAGACCCATGCCCTGCACCCCTGGGCCCGAATGCGTCTCCTGCCCGCGCGGGAGCTTTCCAAGGGCTGGGAGGCGATGGTCGCCGCCCGGTTCGCCGACCAGGCGGCCCGCGAGGCCTCCAACCGCCTGGGCTTCACGCCGGCCTGGGACCTGCGCGGGCCCGGCGCGGCCGGATGGGTCTCCGGCGGGGCAGGGCGTCCCGCGGAGCCGCGTCCTGCCGGTGACTTCGTCGTCGAACCCTCGGGCGACCGGATCCTCGATGGGTTGCTCCCGGCGGGCGTGCTGTCCCCGACGCTCAGCCGCAAGCAACCCGGCGTCCTGCTCTCGCCCCGGTTCCGCATCACCACCGACAGCATCAGCCTCCGGGCGCTGGGTTCGCATGCCAACGCCCGGGTGGTCATCGAGGACTACCCCATCGGCAATGGTGGGATTTATCCCGCGCGGGGGCTCGACCGGGAGACGGCCGGGTGGATGCGTTGGGACACGGCCTACCGCAAGGGTTCCGTGGCGCACATCGAGGTGGTGACCGCCGAGGACTTCGCCAGTCCGGGCTTCCGCTCGGGACCAAGGCCCTACGCGGAGGGGCGGGCCGGGTTCGCCGTGGCCGAGGTCGTCTTCCACGATGGCCCCCAGGCGCCGAGGGACACCGTCTGGCCCTGGCGTGGCCTGGCCGTTGCCACGCCCCCGCGGACCCTGGACGATCTGGCCGGGATCCTCGCGCGCCACGCGCGGCGATGCCTGGACCGGTGGGAGCGCCGCGAGGCGGACGACGACGAGGTGGCCTTCCTCGATGCCCTCGTCCGCGCCGGAGAGCTTCCCTCGACCCTTGCGGGGTTGCCACGGCTCGCGGCCGAGGTCGCCGCCCTGCGGCGGCAGGAGGCGTCGCTGTCGGTGCCGCGCCGTGCCCCGGGCCTGCACGAGGTCGCCGGCGATGACTTCCCGCTGTTCCAGCGGGGTGAGCCGTCGCGGCCCGGGCCGATCGTCCGCCGGGGCCACCTGTCGGCGCTGGGCGGCGGCGACTATGACACGCGCGGGTCGGGTCGCCTCGAGTTGGCCCGCGACCTCTCCGATCCGGCCCAGCCCCTCGTGGCGCGGGTGATCGTCAACCGGGTCTGGCATCACGTCTTTGGCCGGGGGCTGGTCGCCACCCCGGACAATCTCGGCAGGCTTGGCGTGCCACCGACCCATCCCGAGTTGCTCGACGCCCTGGCGCGATGGTTCCTCGACGACGGCGCGTCCGTGCGTCGGTTGGTCCGCCTCCTGGTCACTTCGAGGGCCTTCGCCAGGTCGGCCATCCCGGGGCCGGCGGTGGCGGCGAAGGATCCGGCCAACGACCTTGGCTCGCACGCCCGGATCCGGCGGCTGGATGCCGAGTCGGTCCGCGATGCGTTGCTTGCGGTGTCGGGCCAGCTCGACCTGCGCATGGGCGGCCCCGGCGTCGCCGTGTACTATACGGGCAAGAGCGAGGGAGGCGGCACGCCGGGGCCGCTGGACGGCGACCGCCGGCGCACCGTCTATCATCGCGCCCGCCGCAACGCCCACCATCCACTGCTCGAGGCCTTCGACGCGCCCAGGCCTGCCACGCCCCGCGGGGCCCGGGATGTCACCAACGTTCCGGCCCAGTCGTTGGCCATGCTCAACGATCCCCTTGTCCGGGAGATGGCGGGGCGATGGGCCCGCCGGCTGGTGGCCGAGGGTGCGCCCCGCGCCGAGCGGATCCGGGGCATGCTGGTCTCGGCCCTCGGCCGGCCTGCCGACGCCGCCGAGGTGGTGGCCTTCTCGGTCCACCTGTCCGAGCTGGCCCGGGATCACGGGGTGCAGGGCGACCGGGCGATCGATGCCGCCGTCGACGTGTGGGCCGACCTCGCCCAGTCCCTTTTCTGCCTCAAGGAATTCTTCCATGTCCACTAGCCCCGATCCCCGTCCCATGCCACCGGCCCAACCCACCCTCCGGGTGAGCCGACGGGAGCTGCTGGCCCGATGCTCCAACGGGTTCGGCCTCGCGGCCTTCGCCGGCTTGGCGGCCATGCATCAAGCCCGAGCCGCGGGGGCCGGGTTGCCCTTCGCCCCGCGTCTCCCGTCATTCCGGCCCCGGGCCCGCAGCGTGATCTTCTGCTTCATGTCCGGCGGGGTGTCCCACGTGGACACCTTCGATCCCAAGCCGAGGCTCGCCCGCGACCATGGCAAGCCGATGCCCGTGCCGGTGCGGCCGACCATGTTCAACCAGAACGGCAACATCCTCGCCAGTCCGTGGTCCTTCCGTCGCCACGGCGCCAGCGGCTTGGAGGTCTCGGAGCTCTTCCCCTGCATCGCCGGCATGGCCGACGAACTGGCCGTCATCCGCTCGATGACCAGCCGGGGCAACGAGCATGCCCAGGCCAACTACCACCTGCATACCGGCTTCACCCTCGCGGGGCATCCGAGCGCCGGGGCGTGGACAAGCTACGGGCTGGGGTCCGAATGCTCGGACCTCCCGGGCTTCGTCGTGCTGGCCAGCGGCGGCATG
>JBIKMQ010000222.1:0-4867 GCA_044359215.1 Candidatus Chromulinivoraceae bacterium | reverse complement strand
GCCGAGAACCCGCAGGTCCACCAGCTGGGCCACCTGTCCGGCCGGCTGCTGCTCGAACGCGAGGCCTACAAGTTCGACCTCCCGGCCGTGCTGAAGGCCTGCGCCGACACGGGCACCTGGATCGAGCTCAACGCCAGCCCGTACCGTTTCGATCTCGACTGGCGGCTGTGGCGGCAGGCCAAGGAGCTCGGGGTCAAATGCGTCATCAACTGCGACGCGCACCGACTCGACCACTTCGACTTCCTGCGCCTCGGTGCCGGCATCGCCCGCAAGGGATGGCTGACCCGGGACGATGTCATCAACACCCTGACGCTGCCGGAACTGTGGAAGGCCCTCGGGCGCAAGCGACGGTCCCGCTGATCCGGACGCACCCCAAGGTCCACGGGACGATCGGAGGACCGCCCGGGAGGACGGGGCGCTCCGGACTCACGGCGGTGGCAGCGGACCGAGGATCCGCACCTCGAACGGCGGGAGCGGGGTCATCCAGCCGTCGGCCTCCACCTCGACCTCGCGGCCTGCGCGGACATCCCCCAGCCGCAGTCCCCACCATCGGGTCTCCGGCAGGGCCAACTGCTGGGTTCGTTCGGTGGTGTTGACCAGGATCCAGTAGTCCCCGGGCGCGACGAACCCGTTGCCCTGCGCCACGCGATGGACCGACCAGAGCACCGCCGGCTCCAGCGCCTCGTTGCGGCGGTCGTTGAGCGGTTCGAAACGCGGGATCGGGCGATCGGCGGCGGGGGCTGCGAAGATCGGCTCCCACCGGCGGACCTCCTGCACCACGCGGGTCAGCGCGGCCCAGGTCTCCGGATGGCGAGGCATCTCCCAATGCCCGTCGCGGTAGGGATAGAAGAACACCGCGTCGGCCCCGAGCAGGCGTGCCCCCCAGGTCATGCTCCGCAGCTCGTCCTCGGTGGGCGGCCTCGGGTCGAAGGGCGGCGGGAACGGGAAGACCTCGCGGTAGACGCCCCAGTCCATCGCCTGGATCACCGCGTGGAACTGCCGTCCGCCGACCCGCGCCGCCGTGGCCCCGTGGCGCATGTGCTGGAAGAAGGCCGCCACGGGAATCCAGCCCACCGGGTAGAAGTCCACCATCAGGACATCGGCCGAGTGGAACTTGGCGAGGTTCCAGCCCCGGTAGACCACCAGCGAGGTGGGCTTGCGGCCGCCGGCCGCCCGGACGGCGGCATGCGCCCGCTCGACGTCGTTCGCGGGAACCCCGTTGAGATCGGGCTCGTCGACCAAGTACCAGCCTGCCAGCGCCGGGTGGCGGTCCCAGCGCCTCACCGCCTCGCGCACCTTCGACGGGTCGAAGCCGGGGCCGGCGGAACTCCCCGGGGTGGCCACCACCTCGAGGCCGAGGCGCGCCGCCTCGTCCATGTAGACCGGATCCAGGCCGCCCATGACCCGCGAGAAACCCGCCGCGTGCACGGCACGGAGATCCTCGACCCCGGGCACGCCGTAGAGGCCGACGGGGAACGATGCTGGAACGGGGAAGGATCGGGGGGCATCCGGGCGCTTCCCGGCCGTCGTCGTGGGGACGTTCCGGTGGCAACCCATCAGGAAGACCATCCCAAGGATCGCGAGGGCTGGCGCGATGGGAAGGGCTGGCGATCGTCCGGCCCGGACCCGGCGGCCGTGTGGACCCGGCAGGCGGGTGGATTCCGGAGGTTCCATGGTCGGGATTCAGCCGGCGAACATCCGCGAGCGGAGGTCGGCGACCGAGGCCGTGCCGGTCGTGCCGAGCTGGTGGATCACGCAGTGGGCCGCGGCCATCGCCAGTTGCATGGCCTCGGGCAAGTTGGCCCCGGCGGCCAGGGCGGCCGTGAGGTTGGCGCTGACGGAGTCCCCGGCACCCACGATGTCGATCGGCCCGACGACCGGGTGGGCGGGCGCGTGGGCGACGGCCCCGTCGGCCGAGGCGCCGATCATCCCCTGTTCGGCCATCGTGACGAACACCGGACGGCCGAGGCGCAGCGCGGTCGAACGGGCCGCCGAGACCACCGAGGCGAGGTCTTCCAGCGGACGGCCCGCGAGCCGGGCCAGCTCGGCGGCATTCATCTTCCAGTGGGCCGCCGGCCATCCCTCGAGGCTGCGCCGGCTATCCGCGAGGATCGGCAGTTCGGGCCGGGCCGCGGACAGTCGCCCGAGGCGCTCCCGGACCGCGGCCGTCACCACGCCGGTCTCGGCGATGTCCACCTGGTCCATGACCATCCAAGCGTCGGCTCCGTCCGGGTCGTCGGCCACCCGATCCATCGCGGCGACCACGGCCGACTGGGCGGAATCCGGGGTCGGGGAGAAATTCTTCAGGTCGAGACGGCTCAGCTCCTCGGGAGGCCGGCCCGGGCGGTGCAGCAGCGGCTTGGTGTAGGTGAAGGTGTGACGGCCCGGCACCGACACGAACCCCGCCAGGTCAACCCCGCGTCGGGCCGACAACGCGCGCTGGAGTTCGAATCCCTCGCCATCATCGCCCCGCAGCCCGAGGCACCGGATGGTGCCGACCCCGAGGGCCACGAGGTTGTTGAGGATGGTGCCCGCCGCACCGGGCAGGCATCGGACCCCGGTGATGTTGTGGACCGGCAGGCCCGTCTCGATGGAGACCTCGGACCTCTCCGGGTCGATGTCGAAGTACCGGTCGAGGCAGAAGTCGCCGAGCAACGCCAGTCGGAGGGCCGGGTAGCGTCCCGTGATCGCATCGAACCGTTCAGCGGTCATGCCGGGCTTCATGCGGGCGGAGGCTTCGGGGGGGCGGGGCCGGACCAAATGGGCCTAGTCCTTGAAGATCACTTCTCCATCATGGCGCGTGACGCCGCGGAAGGCCTCGAGCAGCCTGCCGGTCACCGGCCCGGGCTTGCCATCCCCGATCAGGCGGCCATCGACCTTCACCACCGGGACCATCTCGGCGGCGGTGCCGGTGAGGAACATCTCGTCGGCGGTGTAGATGTCGTAGCGGGTCAGGTTGGGTTCAGCCACCTCGATGCCCATGGCACGGGCGCAGTCGATCACCGTGTTGCGCGTGATGCCGTAGAGCGCGCCCGCGCTCAGCGGCGGCGTGTACAGCTTCCCCTTCTGGACGATGAAGATGTTGTCGCCCGTGCATTCGGCCACATACCCCTCGGTGTTGAGCATGATGGCCTCCTCCACACCGATCAGGTTGGCCTCGATGCGGGCCAAGATGTTGTTGAGGTAGTTGAGGGACTTGATGGCCGGGTTCACCGAGTTCACCAGCATGCGCGTGGTCGGCACGGTGGCGATGGTCATGCCATCGCGGTAGACCGACTCGGGATAGAGCTGGATGGTGGCGGCGATGATGATGACCGAGGGCTTCGGGCAGCGGCGCGGGTCCAGCCCGAGGGTGCCCTTGCCGCGGGTGACGATGAGCCGGATGTACCCCTCGCGCAGGCCGTTGGCGCGGCAGGTCTCGAGGCAGGCGTCCATCATCTGCTGCTGGGTCATCGGGATCTCCAGCAGGATGGCCTTGGCCGACCAGTAGAGCCGCTCGATGTGCTCCCGGAGCTTGAAGATGCGGTTGTGGTACATGCGGATGCCCTCGAAGACCCCGTCGCCATACAGCAGACCGTGGTCGAAGACGCTGATGGTGGCGTCGGATTCGTCGCGCAACTGACCGTCGATGTAGACCTTCATGGGCATGTCCGGGCAGGACGCTACGTGAGCGGATGATGCCGCCGCAAGCGCCGGTCTCGGGGATGCGCCAGGCGCGGGCCTCCCGCCAACCGACCCGCCGACTCAGCGGTAGGCGCTCAGGGCCAGGGCCGAGATCAGGGCACCCCAGGCGACGCCGGCGACGCCGAGCAGGCGGACGCGCGCCTCGGACGCGCTGCACCAGGCCAGCCAGTCCCGGACCCTCCACGGGGACAGCGCGACCCAGATGGCCATGGTGACCCAAAGGTACATCCACAGCGTCACCAGGTACCGCAGCGGGCTGGGATGCCAGCGCTGCGCATCGAGCACCACGTCGGCCACGAGGCAGGCCACGATCGCGGCACCGCGCACGGCCAGATAGTCCCGCACGACGAAGCAACTGGCCACGCCGATGGCCAACACCCCCCCGAGCAGGAAGGGGCGGAAGGCCGCGAAGTCGGAGATTTCGGAGTTCTGCAGGTTCTGCTCGAACCACACGGTGCCCACGAGCATCAGCACGACACCGACCGCGGTGTTGCGGTGAAACCGGCGCAACCAGGCCCCGCAGGCCGCCGGCCGGAGCATCGGCCACAGGTGGCCCACGAGACAGCCCAGGCCCAGGATGAGGGCCACTTGCGACAGGGTGGGGATCAGCTTCATCGACGAATGGGCCGGAGGATCGGGCAACCACGGCCCAAGGCGAGGGGAAAGAATCGCCCCGGACACTCCGGTCGGGTCTCAGTCGAGCAGCGGACGCATCTCCTCGAGCATCTGCGGGACGCGTACGAAGGGATCCTCCTTGAACTCATACTCCAGGGCCACGAACCCCTGGTACCCGGCATCCCGCAGGATCTTGAAGGTGCGGGCATAGTCGGCCTTCTCGACCGCCGGCTTGCCGCCGACATGGACCTTGCCCTTGAACTGGACGTTCACCGCCCAGGGGGCGCACAGGGCGAGCTCGCGGTAGGGGTCGCTCGAGTAGAAGTTGCCCGTGTCGAGGTTGATGCCCACCCAGGGACTACGGACCGCCTTGACGATGTCCACGAGCGATTCGGCCCGGCGCACGATGCCCCCGTGGTTCTCCACCCCCAGGAAGATCCCTGCCTTGCCAGCCTCCTCGCCACACTCCTCGAGGGCCTCGATGGTCAGCCGGGCCGCCTCGGCCTCGGAGGTGCCATGGGCGCCGCCGGCGAAGACGCGGATATGCGGGGCACCCAGGATCGCCGCC
>JBIKMQ010000221.1:0-4877 GCA_044359215.1 Candidatus Chromulinivoraceae bacterium | reverse complement strand
TCGTAGTCGCCCCGGTACACCTGGTGGAAGAGCGTGTCGGCCGCGAAGGGCCCGTGCACATCACTGCCGGCGGCCCGGGCCCGGGCGACGGCCGGGGCCACCACCTCGATCTCCTCGCGCCCCAGGTGGCCGCCCTCTCCGGCGTGCGGGTTGAGCCCGCAGACCCCCACGCGCCGCCGGGGCAGGCCCAGCAGGCCGCAGGCCTCGGCCGTCAGGGCGACGACCTCGGTGATCCCGGGCACGGTCAGCGCCGCCGGGACCTTCGCCACGGGCAGGTGGGTGGTGGCCAGGGACACCCGCAGCCACCGGCCGGCGGGGTCGTGGCCGAGGAGCATCATCGCCACCCTGGACACCCCGGCCAGCTCCGCCAGGAACTCGGTCTGGCCCACGAAGGGCACGCCGGCCTCCGCGATGGAGGCCTTGTTCACCGGGGCGGTGACCAGCCCGTCGAACTCGCCCGAGAGGCAGCGCCCGGCGCCCTCCCGCAGCGCGGCCACCGCCGAGAGCGCGGCCCTCGGGTCGCCTGGGGGAAGGTCCTCGGGCAATTCGGCGTCCGACACGGGGAGCAGGTACACCCGGGACGGTTCCGAGGCGGGCCCACTCCAGCGCGGCAGGTCCGATTCGAGGCCCATCAGCCCGCAGAGGCGGCGAACCACCCCGGCATCGCCGATGAGCACGTAGCGGAGGTCCGAGTCTTCCCCGGCCAGCCGGGCCACGGCGCGCAGGGCCACCTCCGGGCCGATGCCGGTGACGTCGCCGATGGGGATGCCGAGGATCATGAGGCGGCGGGGATCACGCGGCGGGGCTTGGGCCGGGTCGCGGTCGGGTCGCCTGCACGGCCCCGGGGTCGGCCTGGCCGGGTGAGGGGTTCAGAAGTACCGGACGAAGCCCTTCTTGCGCAGCTTCGCCAGCCACTGCTTCTGGAGGCGTTGCCGTTCCGAGTCCTTCAGGAGCGTCACGATCTCCTGCCGGGCCTCGGCCAGCGACCGGACGCCGGTGGCCTGCTTGTCCTCCACCTTGAGGATGAACCGCGAGCCTTGGACCTCGACGATGCCGCTCATCTGGCCCGTGGGCAGGCTGAAGGCCACCTGGCGCAGCGCCTCGTTGAGCGCGCTCTCCTCGGTCCACCCGCGGTCGCCACCCTTGTAGCGCCGGGCGTCGTCGGAGAACTCGGTCGCCACCTTGGCGAAGTCGCCCCCGGCCTGCAGCTGGGCCAAGGCCTCCGATGCCAGGCGCGCACCGTCCTCGGGCGTGTGCTTGGCCCGGTCGATGACGATCATCCGCAGCTTGACCCGGTTGCCGATGCGGAAGCGGGCCTGGTTGGTCTGGTAGTAGTTCTGGATCTTCTTGGGCGAGATGATGAGCTCGTCGCGGATGTTCCTCGAGCTCATGGAGTAGACGATCATGTCGTCGCGCTCCTCCTTCTTGAACTGCTCGAAGGTGCGGTTCTCGGCCCGCAGCGTCTTGGTCAGGGCCACCCGGTCCCCGCCGAATTGCCGGCGGATGCGATCCCGGACCTGGTCGTCGACGTAGGACTCCGGGAAGGAGTAACCCTTCTCCTTGAACTCATCGAGGATGAGCTGGCGGTCGATGAGCTGCTCGAGCTGGTCCTCGAGGATCTTGGTCCGGCGCGCGAGGTACTGCTGCTCCGAGGTGGCCGTGCGCCCGGCCGCCACGAGCTCCCGCTGGGCCGCCCCGAGCACCTGGTCGCGGCTGATGACCGTGTCGTTGACGATGGCCTGGATGCCGTTGAAGGGCACCGGGGCCTGGGCCCGCACCCGGTCCGACCCCGAGGTCAGCGCCAGGAGGGCCAAGGCCAGCCCAAGCATCCACCCGGGAACCCGACCCACACCGCGACGACACAGGCGCTCACCTCTCATGGGCCACACCCTAGGAACGCCGCCCGGAAGGGTCAATGCGTCTGGCGGGTCCGGCGGCGGGGATCAGGTCCCCAGGCGCTTCTTCGCCTCCGCCGGCACCTCGACGGTGGTGGTGCCGACATCCCGGAACTCCCAGGTGGTGGTGCGGACCATGTCCCGTTCCTCGCCGTTGAAGGTCATGGTCGCAGAGACCTTCAGTTGCGCCTTCGACACCTGCCCGTCCTTCAGCCAGAACCGGACCGAGGCCTTGGCGTTGCGGGGTTCGGGCGGAGTCTGGCCGCCCGGGCGGCCACCGCGCCCCATCAGGGCGAACTCCTTGGCGGCATCCTCGGTGAGTTCACCCGACATGCTTCCGCCATCCTCGGCCTTGAGGTTTCGGGCCTTGTCGGCCATCCGGGTCAGCGAGGCTGCCGGCAGTGGGTTGCGCAGCAGGGCCCCGGCCCGCATGCCGCCGCGGTTGCCACCCCCGCCGCCACCTGCGCCGGCGGCCGAGCGCAGCTCCTCGGCGGTCTTCCAGCCGTCGTCGGTGCTCGCCACCCCGTTGGTTCCCTGCAGCACGGCGGTTGTGGTCGAGCCATCCCGCTCGGTGGTGAGCACCGCCGTGCCTCCCTTGAGGGCCTTGCCCCGGACCGGGGCGGGGGTCCACTGGCCTCCCTCGATCTCGGTGGTGGCGGTCCAGGAGTAGCTGGCGGCGTCCGCCAGCTTGCGGGCGGCCGACTTCAGGTCATCGGTGAGGTCCGCCAACGCGCCGGTGGCGCCGATGAGCAGGGTGGCGGTGAGCAGGAACAATTGGGAGCCGAAGGTCTTCATGGCGAGGGGACGGGTCTTGGGGATCTCTCGGCAAGACCGGGACCCCGGCCCGCCGGTTACGATGCCCATTCGGGGACTCCGGGTGGCTTTGTCGTGGACAAGGCCCCTGGAAGCCGGTTGTTTCAAGCCCTTCTCCGCTTGGCCAGCAAGTACACCTTCCAGCTCCGCAGCGAGGACCGGCACCGGCCGTTCCCCCACAAGGTCCTCATCGGCCAAGGGGTCAACGAGTCGGTGCGCCATGTCGCCCTCAAGTTCCTGGCCTATGTGCTGTTCTTCCATGAGCGCCTCCAGGTCGAGACCGAGGTGCAGGACGACTCCATCCCCTTCGTGCCCGACCTGGCGGTCATCGGCTACGACATGCGGCCCACGCTGTGGGTGGAGTGCGGCGAGTGCACCGTCTCCAAGCTCCACAAGCTGGCCGTGAAGTGCCCGGAGGCGGCGATCTGGGTGCTCAAGCGCAACCGCGCCGAGGCCGACCACCTGCTGGCCGCCATGGAGAAGGAGGAGCTGCGCCGCGGGCGCTACGGGGTCATCGCGCTCGATGCCGACTTCTTCCAGGAGTTCTGCGGGCTGGTGCGCGAGCGCAACGAGTTCCACTGGTTCGACGGAGCGATCGACACCGGCCAGGCGCGCTTCGAGTTCAACGGGCTCTGGTTCGACATCGAGTTCGAGGTGCTCCGGCGCTGAGCATCCTGGGGTCGCCTGTCGGTCCCGGTGTCGCCGCCGCCCCCGCCGTCACCACCGGGCCCGGGCTAGAGCACGTGCCGCCCGGACTCCCGCAGCCAGGCCTCGGCCGCCTCGTAGCCGGGGCACATCCGCTCGACCTCCTTCCAGAACCGGGGCGAGTGGTTGAGGTGTCGCCGGTGGGCCAGCTCGTGGAGGATCACGTAGTCGCGCACCCACTCCGGCACCTGCACCAGGCGCCAGTTCAGCGAGATGCCGCCGCCCGGCGAGCAGGAGCCCCAGCGCGTCCGCTGCGCACGCACCGACACCGGGCCCACCGGGACGCCATGGGCCTGCGAAAGCTCCCGCACCCGGGCCGGCAGCTCGCGCCGCGCCAGGCGCAGGAGCGCGGCCTCGGCCCGGGCCTGCAGGTCCTGGCCGGCGGTCCGGGGCATGCGGAGCGTCTGGTTCGCGATGCACAACGCCTTGCCGTCCCCGGAGGCCGAGACCCCCTCGAACTCGCCGCGGAAGCGGATCTGCACCGGTCCCTTGGACGGGTCCGTAGGCCCGCGACCGGCGCGCTGCGCCACCGCCCGCTCCGCCAGCCACTGCACATGCTGCAGCAGGAAGTTGCGGGCCCCGGTCATCGAGCCGTAGCGCGGCAAAGTGACCCGTCCGGAGCCGTCGCGGCACAGGGTCAGCCGGTACACGCGGGCCCGCGGGTGGCGCACGAACTGCACCTCGATGGAGGTCTCGCCGACGACCACCGTCTCGGAGGCCACCCGGTTGCCGCCCCCGGGCACGGGGGTCGCGGCCGGGCGGGACCGGAGCCGTTGGAAGAGGTCCAGCTGCACTTCAGCGGGGGCCAGGACCGAGCGGATGAGTTGCAAAGGCGTTTTCCAACACGGGCCGGCCATGGATGAGGTGCTCCTGGAGGATGGTTTCGAGGACGCCGGGGGTGCAGTGGCGGTACCAGGTCCCCTCCGGATAGACCACCGCCACCGGGCCCTGCGCGCAGCACTGAAGGCAGTTGGCCTTGGTCCGGAAGACCGAGCCGTTCGGCCCGACCAGTCCGAGTTCCTTGAGCCGCCGCTTGAGGTACTCCCACGATTCCAGGCTGGCCTTCGGATCGCAGCACTTGGGCTTCGAGGCGTCGGCGCACAGGAGGATGTGCCGCTGGAGGGTCGGGATGCCGAGGTTCTCGGCGATCGCGCACATCTCGTCGGAGGGACTGGCCACGTCCCCAATCAACCACAGGCCGGGCCGGTCGGCAAAGGCTCTTGGGCGGACGCCCCCAACTTGCCCCCGGCCCGGCCGTCGCGGAGACTCCCCGGTGCCATGGCCGTCGCCGTCACCCGCCTGCCGCCCTCCGATCCGGTGCTGCAGTTCACCGTGTTCATCCCCAACCGCCTGGGCCGCCTGCACGAGGTCACCCGCCGGCTCTTCGAGCGCTCGGTGCACATCCTGGCGCTGACGGTGCTCGACACCACCGACAGCACCATCCTGCGCATCATCGTCGACGAT
>JBIKMQ010000220.1:0-4880 GCA_044359215.1 Candidatus Chromulinivoraceae bacterium | reverse complement strand
TGGTCTCGCGCCGCACGACGGCCACCGTGCTCACGCACTGCATGGCGAACACGTAGAACACCATGAGCGTGAGCCCGGTCAGCGGCGTGTACACCGGCGAGCCGTCGCCCCGCCGCTCCGACTTCATCGCCTCGGCCAGGCTGGCGGTGCCCTCGCCATCGCCGTCGCCCGCGTTGTAGACGACCGACATCGTGCTCACGAAGACCTCCCGCGCGGCGAACGAGGTGACGAGGCCGATGCCGATCTTCCAGTCGAAGCCCAGCGGGCGGATCAAGGGCTCGATCGCGCGGCCCAGGCGCCCGGCGAAGGATTGCCGCAGCCGCTCGCCGGCCTCCGCCTGGTCGATGCGTTGCAGGGCCGCCGTCTGCCCGTCGGTCGGCGGCTCGGAGGCCGTCTGCCGCCACTGGGCCCGCTCCCGCCCGAAGCGTTCGCCGATCTCCCCGGGCCGGGGGTAGGTGGCCAGGAACCAGAGCAGGATGTTGATGCCGAGGATCACCGTGCCCGCACGGCGCAGGAAGAGCCGGGAGCGGTCCCACATCTGCCGCAGCACCGCCCCGGCCATCGGCCGTTTGTAGGGTGGCAGCTCGAGGATCAACATGGGCGGGTCGCCGCGCAGCAGGCTCTTCTTGAAGACCCATGCCATGCCCAGGGCACCGGCGATGCCCAGCAGGTACATCAGCAGCAGGGTGAGGCCGGGCCAGCCGTTGCGCTGCGGGATGCAGGCGGCGATGAGCACCGTGTAGACCGGCAGGCGCGCCGAGCAGCTCATCAGCGGGGCCACGAGGATCGTGGCGAGGCGGTCCTGGCGCGTCTCGATGGTGCGCGTGGCCAGGATGCCCGGGATGGCGCAGGCGAAGGACGAGAGCATCGGGATGAAGCTCTTGCCGTGCAGGCCCACCCGGCTCATCAGGCGGTCCATCAGGAAGGCCGCGCGCGACATGTAGCCCGTGTCCTCCAGCAGGCCGATGAAGAGGAAGAGCAGGCAGATCTGCGGCAGGAAGACCACCACCGAGCCCACGCCGGAGATGGCGCCGCGGGTGATCAGGTCGTTGAGGTCGCCCGGCGGCATCGTCGACCCGACCCAGCCGGCCAGCGCGTCGACCGCGGCCTCGATGCCGTCCATCGGGTACTGCGCGAGCCAGAAGATCGACTGGAACATCAGCGCCATGACCGCCACGAAGATGAGCAGGCCCCAGACCTTGTGGGTCACGACGCGGTCGATGCGGTCGGAGAGGCTCTCGCCGGGTGGCGCGGTCTCGCGGACCACGTGCTGCTCGATGGCGAAGAGCCGGGCATAGCGCGCCTCGATGGCCGCGCTGCGCCAGTCGACGCCCGCGGCCTCGAGCCGGCGGCGGGCCGCGCGGACCTGATCGGCCAGCGCCGCCGGATGCCGGGCGCCGGTCGGGTCGCCCTGGTCGGGCAACGCCCGTTCGTCGGAAAGCAGCAGCAGCGCCTCGGCCGCGGCCAGGCGCGACCGCTGCGGGAAGAGCGCCTCGAGCCGGTCCTCGATCGCCTGGGCCTCGCGGCCGAAGTCCTCGGGCAGCTCGTTGAACTGGCGCGGGATCACGTGGCGCGTGCCCGGCGCCGCCGCATGGGCGCGGATCGCCTGGCGGATCGCCTCGATCCCCTCGCCGTGGCTGGCCACCAGCGCCAGCACCGGCACGCCGAGGGCCTTGGCCAGCGCCTCCAGGTCGATCTCCTGGCCCCGCTCCCGGGCCACGTCCACCATGTTCAGGGCCAGGAGCGTCGGGTAGCCCAGCTCGATCACCTGGGTGGCGAGGTACAGGTTGCGCTGCAGGTTCGACGCGTCGGCCACCACCACCACCAGGTCGGGCGGGGGTACCTCGGGCACCCGCTGGAAGAGCACATCGCGCGCGATCTGTTCGTCGGGCGACTGCGGGCTCAGGGAATAGGTGCCGGGCAGGTCGAGCACCACCACCGGGTGGCGGGGATCGGCCCCGGTGAGTGCCCCCTCCTTGCGTTCGACCGTCACCCCGGCGTAGTTGCCCACGCGTGCCCGGAGGCCGGTGAGGGCGTTGAACAGCGTGGTCTTGCCGCAGTTCGGGTTCCCGGTCAGGACGACGGTGAAGGGCTTCATCGGGTCAGCCGACCTGGATCTTCTCGGCCTCGAGCCGGCGGAGCGACAGGTGGTAGTTGCGCAGCTTGATCTCCACCGGGTCCCCGAGCGGCGCAAAGCGGACCAGCTCGACCGGGGTGCCCGGCAGCAGCCCCATCTCCAGCAACCGGCCGCGCTGGTCGGGCGGGATGTCGATCCGCACCACCACCGACCGCTCGCCGGGGTTCAATGTCGAGAGGGGTCGCATCGTCGGGGTCAGGCTAGGGACGGACCATCGAATGGCGCAAGGCAACGGGTTGTCGGGCGGTTGCCGCCGATTGTCGGCATCTTGTCAGGGGGCGATGCTCAGGCCGACGCTCCGCGGGACGGCAGGGCCGGCTGGAAATCAAGGCCCCGCCCACCGGGTCAGGCCGCCAACCGCACCGGTCGGGCGGCCGTTGACGGCAGTCCGGGAACCATGCCCAGCGGTTGGACCAGGATCGTCTCGGCCAGGCGTTCGCTGAGGCCGAGGCGGGAGTTGCAGACCTGGCAGAGCAGGTTGTTGGCGAGACTGAGCACCTTGACCCGTTGCTCCTCGCCGAAGCCCATCTCCCGGAGCCTCTGGTTCATGTCGGGAGAGGCCGTCAGGCGCTTGACCACCACCGTGGTGCCGGCCCGCACCCGGTTGAGCGGGCACACCGCGGGCGCGGCGCACCGGTCGGGGGTGCAGTTCGGGACAGGGCAGGCCTCGGACATCGGGTGAAACCTATCCGGGAACCGCTGGACCTCACAAGCGACGCAGTTGTCGGAGGATTGTCCTCGATTGTCGCGCCATTGCACCGGGTCCTGCGGTCTCCCGGGGTTCGGGGGGAGTGTTCAGAGCCCCGCCAGCGACTCGTCGAGGATCCCGACCAGCGCCGCGATGCTCGCCAGCGTCTCGTCGCCCATGTTGGAGATGCGGAAGGTGGTGCCCTTGATCTTGCCGTAGCCGCCGTCGATGAGGATGCCGCGGTCCTTCACACGCTTCTGGAAGGTGGCCACATCGATCACCCGGCCGCCCGGCTTGGCCCCGTTGTTCACGCAGACGAGGGTCTTGGACTCGAACCCCGCTTCCGGGAAGAGTGTGAACCCGTGACCGGCCGCCCAGTCCTTGAGTTGCTGGTTGGTCGCCGAATGCCGCGCATACCGCGCTTCCAGACCCTCCGCGAAGAATTCGCCCAGCTTCGATTCCAGCGCATAGATCAGCGGGATTGCCGGGGTGCTTGGCGTCATGTTGTCGGCCGCGTTCTTCTCGAACTCCAGCAGGTCGAAGTAGTAGCCCCGCGTCTTGATCGTGGCCGCCTTGGCAAGTGCCGCCGGGGAGGCGACAAAGACCGCCAGGCCCGGGGGCAAGGCGAAGGCCTTCTGGGTGCCGGCCAGCAGGATGTCGATCCCCAGCTCATCGAAGCGGTGCGGCACGGCCGTCAGCGAACTGACCGCGTCGACGATGAACATCACGTCCGGGTACTTCCGCTTCAGCGCGGCGATCTCGTCCAGCGGGCTCATCGTCCCGGTGCTGGTCTCATTGTGGATCAGCGTCAGCGCATCGAACTGTCCCGTGGCCAGACGGGCGTCGATTTGCTCGGCCCGGATGGGCGAACCCCAGGGCGCCTGGAGTGCCTCGGCGTCCTTGCCCAGCTTCTTGGACACATCGAACCACTTGTCCGAGAAGGCCCCGCACATGCAGTTGAGCACCTTTTTCGAGACCAGATTGGTCAGGGCCCCCTCCATCACGCCCCAGGCGCTGGACGTCGACAGGTACACCCGTTGCCGGGTGGACAGCAGCGTCTGGAGTTGCGGTTGGATGCGACCGTAGAGGTCTTTGAAGCCCTGCCCTCGGTGCCCGATCATCGGCTGGGTCATCGCCTGGAAGGTCTTGGCGCTCACCTCGACCGGACCTGGAATGTGCAACTTAGCGTGTGCCATAAACAGCGAGCGGGAGTCTCGGCCCAAACCCGCCGGATTCAAGGGCACAGTTTTCCCACCTAAACAGAGTGACAGGTTCAAAGTTTTTCACGGCAGCTCAGGCGACCGAGGCGACTGATCGGGCGGCGATCGGGGGATGATCTTCCACAAAGGGACAGGTTCACTGGTCGAAAACAAATTGGGTAACGATAACGAAGTAGCCTTCGATCGTACCTCCGACATGGTGACAGGTTCACAGTGAGTCCAAAACTGACTAAACCCGATGAGCTTGGATGGAAACCGGTGGGTTCAATCGGTGGGTTCAACTCGAGCGGGCCTGGGGACAGGCTTTGAAACAGGTCCGCCCTGAGAGTCTCAAGCGCGGACGAGTTCGGCCTGCATGCGGGCATAGAGGCCACCGTGGGCCACCAGGCTGTCATGGGTTCCGCGCTCGACGATGCGACCGTGGTCGAGGACAAGGATGAGGTCGGCGTGGCGGACGGTGCTCAGGCGGTGGGCGATGACCAGGCTGGTGCGGCGCTGGAACAGGGTTCCCAGGGCGTGCTGGATGAGCCGCTCGGTCTGGGGGTCGACGGCGCTGGTGGCTTCGTCGAAGATGAGGATCCGGGGGTCGGCGACCATGGCCCGGGTGATGGTGATGAGCTGCCGCTCGCCGGCGCTGACATTGGCCCCGCGTTCCCGGATCTCCGTGGCGTACCCCGCCGGCAGCCGTTCGATGACGGCATGGGTGCCGAGGGCCCGGGCGGCGGCGACGACCTCCTCGTCGGTGGCCTCGGGCCGGCCGAACTTCAGGTTGTCCATCACGGTGCCGGTGAAGAGGAAATTCTCCTGGGTGACCATGCCGAGCTGCCGGTGCAGG
>JBIKMQ010000219.1:0-4909 GCA_044359215.1 Candidatus Chromulinivoraceae bacterium | reverse complement strand
ACAGCTCGAAGGGGCCGGTGCCGTAGCGGCGCGAGAGCGCGAGGAAGCCCGTGGCGATCACGCCTTCGGCGTAGCGTTCGCGGGGTCCCTGCCGCGCGAGGATGTCCCCGGCCAACTGCTCGCGCACGAACTGGTCGTAGGGCTTGTCGGTGGCGAAGGACCGGATGATGTAGTCGCGGTACAGGTGCAGCTCGGGCACCGGGTAATCGGCGTTGTCGCCGGCCGTGTCGGCATACCGGACCACATCCATCCAATGCCGTCCCCAGCGTTCCCCGTAGCGCGGCGATTGGAGCAACCGGTCGACGAGCCGTGCGAAGGCCCCGGGCGAGGTGTCGGCGAGGAAGGCCGCCACCTCTTCGGGCGACGGCGGCAACCCGGTCAGGTCGAAGGTGGCCCGTCGGATCAGGGTGAGCCGATCGGCCGGTGGCGTGGCGGCCAGGCCCTCGGCACGCAGCCGGGCGTCGATGAACCGGTCGATGGGGGAATCGATCCCGCATCGCGGCCCGGTGCCTGCCGGAGGGATCGTCGGGCGTTGGACGGGTTGAAAGGCCCAGTGGGAAACCGGTGGGGCAGGGGTGCCATCCGCCCCGGCCGTGACCCGAAGGATCCCCGGCATGAGCCACGCCAGCAGGCACGCGAGGGCGCGGAGTCTTCGGGCGATCCCGGATCGTGCGGCGTGGAGGCATGGGCGCTCCCCAAGCGGGTCCCGCTGCGGGGCCGGACTTCGGAGGGGGAGCATGACGGGCAGGCTATCCCTGCGGTCTCAGGGTCGGCAATTCGGATCGGACGCCGGGATCGGTTGCGGGGAGGATTCCGGGAGGGTGAAGGGAGGGCCTGGCGACGGGGGGGCGGGATCCCGGGGTGGGCCGACGGGCGGGGCTGGGCTCCGTCGGCTGCGCCCTACCGGTCGGCGGGCAGCAGTTCGAAGTGGGTGGCGACCAGGCGGCCGCCCCGGAACTTCCCGGTCACCTTGGCCTTGCGGACCACCTTGCAGAGGCCCTCCGTGCCGTGGGCGTCGCCGAGGGAGTCCATGTCGATGCCGTCGACGTAGTAGGGGCGCCCGGCGATGCGCACTGCCAGGTCGCAGCCCTTGCCGGGCATGCCGAAGAGGCACTCGCCACAGGCGGCCTCGACGAGGGTCGGTTCGACGAGGTCCTCGGGCATGGTGGCGCAGCCGGCGACCCACAGGGTCAGCAGTGCTGCGGACAGGAGGCTTCGGAGGCGGGGGGCGGGCGGGAGGTTCATGGCAGGCATGGGATTTGGCCGGGTCGTTGTCTTGGGCGAGGATGGCCTCAACCGGTCGCGGATCAACCGGGAAGAGGTTGTCGACCCGGCTGGGCCCCGGCCTGGGTGGACGGGCGGCACATTGGCCTACAGGCGGAACAGGCGGCGGGCGTTGCCGGAGAGGATCTTCGCCTCGGTGGCGGCCGGCAGGCGGAGGCTGCGGAGCGGTTCGAGGATCTCCCGGGGCTGGACCCAGGGATGGTCGCTCGAGAAGAGCAGGCGGTCCGGCCCGCTGAAGTCGAGGGCGAAGCGCATGGCCTCCGGCAGCGGCGAGACGATGTCCATGTGGATCGAGCGCAGGTACTCGCTGGGCTTGCGCCGGAGGTTCTGCGGACCGCGCCTGAGGACCCCGAGCTGATGGTCCATGCGGCCGCTGATGTACGGCAGGGTGCCGCCGAGATGCGGGCACACCAACTGCAGACGCGGATGCCGGTCCAGCAGGCCGCTGGCGATGATCCGGGCCAGCGCGATGGTGTTCTCGAACATGTTGCCCAGCGTGCTGGTCAGCTCGTAGCCCATTCTGATCCAGGCCTCTGGATCCTGAGCTTTTCGCCCGAACGGGCCGATGGAGGAGTGATCTCGTGGCTGCCAGACCGAGCCGTCAAGACGTCTCCGGTCGACTGGGATCCAACAGGTGCAACTGCGCAAAGTCATCGCGATCATAGCCACGGTCTCTGGCCAGCAATCTGGGGCCCGAGGGATTCGCAAGGCTCCCATTGCGGTTTTTGGCCGGTGGCGGTAACGAAAGGCATGCACCCCGTCCTGGTCCGCGCTAGGGCCTTGGCTTGGATGGGCCTCGGCCTGTTGTCGGGGCTGGGTGTGCCGGTGGGGCTGGAGGCGGCGGGCGTCGCCCCGGTGGGCACGGGGGCCGATCCGGCGGCGCTGGAGGCCAAGGTGCGACCCCTGCTGGAGCGGAGGTGCTTCGAGTGCCACAGCCACGCGGCCGACCGCATCCGGGGAGGATTCGTCCTGGATTCGCGGTCCGGCTTGTTGCAGGGCGGTGAGTCGGGCAAGCCGGCGGTCGTGGCCGGGAACCCCTCGGTCAGCCCGCTGCTGGAACGGGTGGGCGCCCGCGATCCGAAGCGCCGGATGCCCCCGGAAGGCGAACGGCTGGGTCCCGCCGAGGTCGCGCTGCTGGAGGCGTGGATCCGGCAGGGGGCTCCCTGGTCCGGGGCGTCCGAGGCGGCTCCGGGGCTGGCCCGGCGGCCCCGGGGGCCCATCACCGACCAGGACCGCGCCTGGTGGGCCTTCCAGCCGCCGGCTCCGGTCGCCGTGCCCGCGGTCCGCGACTCCGGCTGGGCTCTCAACGAGGTCGACCGGTTCATCCTGTCGGCGCTTGAGGCGCGTGGGCTGACGCCGACGCCCGGGGCGGAGCGGGGCGTGTTGATCCGGCGGCTCTGCTTCGACCTCTGGGGACTTCCGCCGGAGCCGGCCGACGTCGACGCCTTCGTCTCCGATCAGCGGCCGGACGCCTACGAACGCCTCGTCGACCGCCTGCTGGACAGCCCCCGCTACGGCGAGCGCTGGGCCCGCCATTGGCTGGACCTCGTCCGCTATGCCGACTCCGACGGCTACAAGGCCGACGACCTGCGGCCCACCGCGTGGCGGTACCGCGACTACGTCATCGACGCCCTGAACCGCGACAAGCCCTACGACCGGTTCGTTCGCGAGCAGTTGGCGGGCGACGAGTTGTATCCCGACGATCCCGAGGCGATGGCCGCCACCGGCTACCTGCGGTGTGGCATCTACGAGTACAACAACCGCGACGTCGCCGGCCAGTGGACCACCCTGCTCAACGACATCACCGACACCACGGGCGACGTGTTCCTGGGGCTCGGGTTCCAATGCGCCCGGTGCCACGACCACAAGTTCGATCCGTTGCTGCGGAAGGATTATTACCGGCTGCAGGCCTTCTTCGCCGGCATCCAATGGCATGACGACCTGCCCCTGGCCACCGCCGCGGTGCGCGCCGAACGGGAGTCCCAGACGCGGGCCTGGGAAGGGCAGACCGCCGAGCTGCGCGGGCAGATCGAGGCCCTGCTGGCGCCGTACAAGACCCGGGCTGCCGAGTGGGCGATCACCAAGTTCCCGCCAACCATCCAGGCCATCTTGCGCAAGCCCGAGTCGCAACGCTCGCCGCTGGAGCGGCAGTGGGGCGAGCTGGCCTACCGGCAGGTGGCCTACGAGCACGATCGCCTGCTCCCGCAGCTCAAGCCCGCCGACAAGGAGCGGCATGGATCACTCGTGCGGGCGCTCTCGGAATATGATGGCCTCAAGCCCCCGCCGCTGCCGGTCGCCCTCACCGTGAGGGACGTCGGCCCGGAGGCGCCCGATGTCTTCATCCCGGGGCATCCCGGCGAGCCCATCGCCCCTGGGATTCCGGCGGTCCTTTCGGTGGATTCTCAGGCGGCGACGGTGCGTCCCCAGGGCTCGGCATCGTCCACCGGCCGGCGGGCCGCGCTGGCGACGTGGTTGACCCGCCCGGACCATCCGCTGACCTCGAGGGTGATGGTCAATCGCGTGTGGCAGCAGCACTTCGGGCGCGGACTGGTCGGCACGGCCAGCGACCTGGGTCATCTTGGGGACCGACCCAGCCACCCCGAGCTGCTCGACTGGTTGGCCCGCCGGTTTGTCGCCGGCGGCTGGAGCGTCAAGTCGCTGCATCGACTGCTGCTCACCAGCGCCGCCTACCGCCAGGCATCGGGCCCGGACTCGATCGACCCGGCTCCGGAGCCCGGCCGGCCCCGCACGTCGCCCGCCGACCTCGCGGCTGCCTGGCGTCGGGCCATGACGGTGGATCCCGACAACCGGTGGCTGTGGCGGGGATCCGTCCGTCGGCTCGAGGCCGAGCAAATCCGCGATGCGATGCTCCAGGCCACGGGCGAACTTCGAGTCGATGCCGTTCCCGGGGCTGCCGATGCCTCCCAGTTCCGGAGGACCATCCGCTCCAAGGTCTTGCGCAACACCCGCGACCCGTTGCTGGACGTCTTCGATGCCCCGCAGCAGTTCACGAGCACCGCCGCGCGCGACGCCACCACGACCCCCCTCCAGTCGCTGCTGCTCATCAACAGCCCCTTCATGCTCCAGCGATCGCGGGCCATGGCCGCCCGGCTCGACACGGCCGCCCCGGGCCGGCCGGAAGACGCGGTGGTGCTGGCCCATCGGCTCACCTTGGGCAGGCGACCGTCTCCCGGGGAGCTGGAGGAGTCGTTGGCCTTCTTGCGCGACCAGCAACGCTGCGTGGATCCCGAGCTGGCCCTCTCGGCCGCCGCGGGCTTCCAGTCCGAGCGCATGCCGTTCCGCGACGGCCGCGCCGCCGTGTTCGCGCCCCGGAGCCCGCAGGAGACGCTCTCGGCCCCGCTCGGGCCCATGCTGCCGCAGGGACCCATGACGCTGGAGGCCTTCGTCTACCTGCGCAGCCTCCCGGAGGATGGGGCACCCCGCACGATCGCCTCGCTCGCGGACGCCACGGGCTCCGGATGGGATCTCGCGGTCAGCGGCCGTCGATCGGCCCGCCGCCCGCAGTCCCTGACGATACGCGTCTTCGGCACTCCGTCCGTGGCTCCGGCGGCTTCCCCGGGTGCCACCCCGGCGGGAACCACTCACGGCGCGCCATCGGCGGCCG
>JBIKMQ010000218.1:0-4916 GCA_044359215.1 Candidatus Chromulinivoraceae bacterium | reverse complement strand
TGGCGGCCGCCAGACCCGGGAAGCCGGGCGGGAACCCGATCGTCGCGATGAACCACGGGCCCATCCTCATCGCCGCCTCCGCTTCTGCCGGCCCTCGAAGAAGGCCACCAACTCAGGCATGTAGGCGTCCTCGGGCACCCCGGCCGCCGGGGTCAGGATCTTCAGGTGGTCGACCCGGGCGCCCCGGAACAGGCGGTCTAGCTCCTTCTGGGACTTGCGCGCGCGGGTCTCGAAGGCCTCGCGACGCCGGGCGTCCGAGGTGTTGATCTCCACCACCTCGCCCGTCTCGGCATCCTGGAGCAACAGGCGCCCCACGTCCGGCAGGGTCAACTCGCGGGGATCGCCCACCTGGAGGGCGATGACATCGTGCCGGCGCCCGACCTGGTTGAGGGTGTTCTGCGAGAGGCGCCCAAGGGTCTCCGAATGGAGCACCTTGCGCTTGAGGTGGGCACGGACCGCCGCCCGGCCGGGGTTGGTCTCGCCGAGGAAATCCGAGATCAGGATCACCACCGCCCGGTGCGGCAGCACCTTGCTTAGGAAGTCGAGGGCCCCGTTGGTGTTGGTGCCCGGGAATTCGGGCCGGAAGAACAGCACGTCGCGGACGACGCGCAGCACATGCCGGCGCCCCTTGGCCGGCGGCACGAACTTTTCGACCGTCTCGGTGAAGAGCAGCAGGCCCACCTTGTCCTGGTTGCGGATGGCCGAGAAGGCCAACACCGCGGCCAACTCGGCCATCAGGGCCCGCTTGGACTGCTGGCCCGAGCCGAACCGCCCGGACCCGCTCAGGTCCACCACCAGCATCACGGTCAGTTCCCGCTCCTCGCGGAACTTCTTCACGAAGGGGTGGTTCATGCGCGCCGTGACGTTCCAGTCGATGGTGCGGACCTCGTCGCCGGGCTGGTACTCGCGGACCTCGTCGAAGTCCATCCCCTGCCCCTTGAAGGCCGAATGGTACTGCCCGGCCAGCGTCTCGGCGACCAACCGGCGGGTGCGGATCTCGATCTGGCGCACCTTCCGCAGCAGTTCCGGCGGGACGGCGGAGTCGGACGACGTCGTCGTCGTCGTCCCGGGCGCCGGGGCCCCGGAGACCCAGCGGCGCAGGCTCCGGAAGGGGCTGGACCACCAGGAACTCATGGAACCAAGGCGGAGCGCCCCCCGGTGCGGGGATTCGGGACGGTGGGTTCGCGGTGACAGTCGCCCATGGCGTGTTGGACACCGTAGTCCGCAGCCGGTTCGATCGGCAAGAAGGCCGATGGAGCGGAAGGGAACCCGCCCACCGGGGGCCTGCACGGCACCCCGGCACAGGGTTCGCCCACGGGATTGACCCCGGACCCCGGGCCCCGCGACCCTCCGCAACGTCGTGGCGGACCGCGGCCCCATCCCGGGGACGCCCTCCCGGAACCCTCCGGGATCCGAACCGCGACGACCCGACCCCCTCCGATCCCATGCTGTCCATCGGTCAATTGAAGATGTCCGTCGCCGGACGGATCCTGTTCGAAAACGCCTCCCTTCAGGTCAACTACGGGGACCGGGTGGCCCTCGTCGGCCCCAACGGCGCCGGCAAGTCCACGCTCTTCTCCATCATCCTCGGCCGACGAACCCCCGACGAGGGCACCGTCGAGCGCGACCCCTGGACCATGGTCGGCTACCTGCCGCAGGAGGGAGAGGCCGTGGGTGAAGAGACCGTGCTCGAGGTCGCCACCGGGCGGGCGGGAGAGCTGCCACGCCTGGAAAAACGACTCAAGGAACTCGAGGCCGCCGGCTCCGTCGACAGCCCGGAGTACCTGGAGACCCACGCCAAGTTCGACGCGCTCAACGACCCCCAGGTCGAGGCCAAGGCCAAGAAGATGCTCAAGGGCCTGGGCTACAAGGAGGCCGACTTCGAGCGCTTGGCCAAGGAGATGAGCGGGGGCTGGGTCATGAGGGCCCACCTGGCCCGACTGTTGGTGATGGAGCCCGACCTGCTGCTATTGGACGAGCCGACCAACCACCTCGACCTTCTCTCGCTGCTGTGGCTGCAGGACTACCTGTCGCATTACCCCGGAGCGGTCCTGCTCATCTCCCATGATCGCCAGTTCATGGACGAGATCATCACGCAGGTGCATGAGATCGCCGACCGCAAGCTCATCGCCTACACGGGCAACTACTCCGACTACCTCCGCCAACGGGAGGAGCGCTACGAGCAGCAGGTCTCGGCCTACAAGAACCAGCAGAAGGAGATCCAGGCCCTGCAGGAGTTCGCCGACCGGTTCCGCTCCGTGGCCTCGAAGGCCTCGCAGGCGATGTCGAAGCTCAAGCAGATCGAGCGGATGGAGCTCATCGAGAAGCCCACCCCGCCGCGCAAGCCCTTCCGCATCCAGATCCCCACGCCCCCGCGCGGCGGCCAGCGGGCCATCTCCCTGGAAGGCATTCACTTCGCCTACGGGTCCCACCCGGTCTACTCCGGGCTCGACCTCACGGTGGAGCGCGGCGAGCGCACGGTGCTCGTGGGCCCGAATGGCGCCGGCAAGTCCACGCTGCTCAAGATCATCGCCGGCGTGCTCGAACCTCAGCAGGGCGTCCGGGACCTCGGCCACAACGCCAAGCTGGGCTACTTCAGCCAGCACCGGGCCGACAGCCTCGACCCCAACAAGAACGTGATCGAGGAGGTCCTGGCCAGCGCGCCCGCCCTGCGCGAGGACGAGGCCCGGGCCGTGCTGGGCTCGTTCATGTTCCGCAAGGAGGAGATCTACAAGCCGACCACCGTGCTGAGCGGCGGCGAGAAGAGCCGCCTGAACCTCATCAAGTTCCTGGTCGATCCGCCCAACCTGCTGCTGATGGACGAGCCCACCACCCACCTCGACATCACCACCGTGGAATCCCTCACGATGGCGCTCGAGCGCTACGAGGGCACGCTGCTCTTCATCTCGCACGACGTGCACTTCATCCGCCGCCTGGCGACCAAGGTGCTGCACGTCAACCACGGCCGGGTGCTGCCCTATGCCGGTGGCTATGACTACTTCCTCGAAAAGATCGGTGCCGGCAACGATCCCCGCGCCGCCCTGACCAGCGCATGAGCCCATCGCGGTGCCGGGACAACCCGGCGCCGCCCGCGTCCGATCCATGCCTGACTTCTTTGTTCGTCATTGGTTCGCGCTGAGCCTTCCGTTCGCGGTGGGGATGGCCTGGGTGTTGCCGGACCTCGGCTCGGCGGAAGGACCGCTCAAGTCCGCGATCAGCACGAAGTTGGGCGTGGTGCTGATATTCCTGACCCAGGGGCTGACCCTGCCCTCGACCGCCCTGCGCCAGGGGCTTTCCCGATGGAGGCTCCACGTGCTCATCCAGGCCTTCACCTTCCTGGTGTTTCCCGCCCTGGGCATCGCCCTCGACCGGGTGGCCGGGGGATGGCTTCCGCCCGATCTGCGCCTGGGATTCCTCTACCTGGCCGTGTTGCCTTCCACCATCACCTCCTCGGTGATCCTGACGAGCATCGCCGGTGGCAACGCCGTTGGTGCGCTCTTCAATGCGGTCCTTTCGAGCCTGCTGGGAGTCTTCGCGACACCGTTCTGGGTGGCCTGGCTGATGAAGACGAGCGGCCACCAGCAACCCCTCGGCCCGGTGATCGCCGAGATCGTCACCCTGCTGCTGGTGCCACTGGTGGTGGGGCAACTGCTCAGGCCCCGTTGCGCGGACTGGGCCGACCGCCACAAGAAACGCCTGGGAAACCTCTCGAGCGGCATCGTGCTCTTCATTGTCTACGCCGCCTTCTGCAACTCGGTGAAGCAACGCCTGTGGTCGGAGCACGGCCCCGGGGTGCTGCTGCCGGCGGCCGCCGGGATCGTGGTGCTGTTCGGGGCGGCCGTGCTGCTGACCGAGGTGCTGGCGCGGGCCTTGGGATTGCAGCGGCCGGACCTCATCGCCGCCCGATGCTGCGCGCCCCAGAAGACCCTCGCGTCGGGCGTGCCGATGGCCAAGATCATCTTCGGAGCCCACCCCGGCCTGGGATTGATCCTCCTGCCGGTGCTGCTCTACCACCCGCTGCAACTGCTGGTCTGCGGCGCGTTGGCCAGCCACTGGGGCCGGCAGGCCGGGACGGAATCCGCCCCAGGCACGGGGCGGCCACCGGGCTCCACTCAGTAGGTGATCAACGAGCGGACCTCGAAGTCACCGAGCCGCCCGCGACCGTCGAGGAAGGCCAACTCGATCACGAAGCGCACACCCACGACCCGGGCCCCGAGACGGCTGAGCAGCTGAAGTGCCGCCGCCGCCGTGCCCCCGGTGGCCAGCAGGTCGTCCACCAGGAGGATGCGCTCGCCGGGGGCCACCGCATCGGTGTGCACGGCCACCGTGCTCGACCCGTACTCCAGCTCGTAGCTTTGCTCATGGGTCTGCCAGGGAAGCTTGCCCTTCTTGCGCACCGGCACGAAACCCGCCCCCAACCGGTGGGCCACGGCCGCACCGAAGATGAATCCGCGGGCGTCGATGCCCACGATCTTGTCCACGGACCCGGCCGGGATGCCCTCGAGCAGGTGCCGGATGGCCGAGTCGAACAGCCGCCCGTCGGCCAGCACCGGCGTGATGTCCTTGAACTGGATGCCGGGCTTGGGGAAGTCCGGCACGTTGCGGATCGACTGCTCCAGTTCACTCAGCGAGGCAATGTTGGTCACGGGCGGGTTTGTGGACCAAGGAGTCGACGGCGTCAAAGCTCCATCCACCGTGCCGATGGAGGCTCCGGCCAGGCGACGTGCGAACCCCACCGGCCGCTTGCCCGGCCCCGGGCCTCCGCCCACGCTGTCCACCCGCCGGTTGGCCACCGTCGGACCCCGCCCGACATGAATCCCCGACTGATCGCCTCGATCGTCCTCATCGCGACCTGCGCGCTGTGGGCCTTCAGCTTCCCGCTGCTCAAGTCCATCGAGCAACTGGGGCGCCGGAAC
>JBIKMQ010000217.1:0-4920 GCA_044359215.1 Candidatus Chromulinivoraceae bacterium | reverse complement strand
CGGGAACTCGAGGCCGACCTCCCAGACCTTGCCGAGGGAGAAGAACTCCCCGGAGGCCGCGGGCGGGGCTGCGACCGACACCGGGGCCATCGCCGAGATCAGGCCGGCGGCGATGGCGGCGACGAGTGGACAAACGGAAGGCTTCATCGATGGACGTGAAGACCTTTGTGTGACATCTCGGTTACGGAACGCAAGGCCCTCGCAACGGGTCGGCGGCATCGGACACGCCACCCGCCGGCCCACCCGCCGGCCCGCCATTGCGCCTGACCGGAGCGGTGGTCCAGCCTTCCGCGACCCCATGAACCTCCTCCCGCGCCCCCCGCTGAACCTTGTCCGGACCCTGGCCGCCCTGCTCGGACTGCTCGCGCCCCAGGCCCCGGCCCTCGGCGATGAACCGTCGCCCGATGTGGCGGCCGAGGCCCTGCGGCAGGTGGCCCGGCACGCCGGGGTGTTCCATGCCCCGCCGGTGCACATGCCCACCCGGAAGATCCCGGACGGGCCGCTGCTCGGGAACGGCGACCTGGGCGTGGCGGTGGGGACGGTGGTGGGCCGGTTGCGCTATCACGGACTCGGGGAGGACGGCGGCGCCCATGTGACCACGCGGACCACGACGGTGACCAACTGCCCGGAACGCCACCGGTTCTGGATCGCCAAGAACGACTTCTGGAAGACCAAGCCGATCTACCCCAACGCCCATCCCTGCCCGATCGCGGCCATCGACCTGGACATCCCGGCGCTGTTCAACGGCCTCTACCACGCCGAGCAGCGCCTCGACAGCGCCGAGGTGCTGCACACGCTGCGCACCACCCAGCGGGTCGAGGATCCGCCACCCTTCACCCGGGCCGGGGCGACGCTGCGGCTGCGGTCCTGGGTCGCGGCGACCGCCAACCTCCTGGTCATCGAACTGTCCGTCGATGGCCAGGCTTCGGACACCAACCCCTTCGGCCCGACCGACCAGGTCGGCATCGACGCCACGCTGGCGCCCATCCCGGGCAACGAGGCCGAGACCGCCTCGGGCAACCTGCCCGACGGCTGCTGGGCGGTCCGGCGGTTCGTCTCCACCGCCCAGTCCATGGCCCTCGAGCAAAAGCCGCTGCGCAAGACGAGCGAGGCGGCGGTGGCCCTGCGGATGTTCCACCATCGCCGGCCGGGCCTGCCGTGGAGCCGCGGGGACGGCTGGTCGGCCGACCGGTTCGTCCTCGCCCCGACTCGGCCCATCGTGCTCGTGGCGTCGGTGGTCACGGACGAGGAGTCGGAGCGGCCGCTGGAGGAGGCCCGCCGGCGCGTGGCCGCCCTCACCCCGGAGGGAATCGAGGAGCTGCGCGCGGCACACCGGGGCTGGTGGCGGGACTTCTGGTCGAAGTCGTTTGTCGAGGTCGGCGATCCGCTGCTGGAGCGGTTCTACTACGGCTCACTCTACCTGATGGCCTCCTGCAGCCGCAACCCGCGCTTCCCGCCCTCGCTCTTCGGCAACTGGACCACGGCCGACGGCCCGTCGTGGCAGGCCGACTACCACCTGAACTACAACCACCAGGCGCCGTGGTGGGGGGTGTTCTCATCCAACCACCCCGAGCTGGCCGAGCCCTACGACGCCCCGATCCTCGACTACCTGCCCACCGCGCGG
Source organism: Candidatus Chromulinivoraceae bacterium (assembly GCA_044359215.1). Classification (GTDB taxonomy): domain Bacteria; phylum Verrucomicrobiota; class Verrucomicrobiia; order Limisphaerales; family UBA9464; genus SXXZ01. The sequence continues at coordinate 3,296 of JBIKMQ010000217.1, read as the reverse complement.
ACCAACGCCCAGGAACTGCTGAAGGTGCGCGGGGTCTATTACGACGTCGGGGTGGGTCCCCGGGGCCTGGAGACCTCGTTCATGCCCGACGGGCATGGCATCCCCGGCGAGGGCCGGCGGATGTTCCTCGGCCAGAAGAGCAATGCGGCCTTCGCGGCGGTGAACATGTTCCTCCGATTCCGCCACACCCACGACCTGGCGTACGCACGGCGCGTCTGGCCGTTCCTGCTCGAGACCGCCCGGTTCTGGGAGGACTACCTGCACCTGGAGAACGGCCGGTACGTGATCCGCAACGACGCCTCGGGCGAGGTGGGCGACGGCGGCAGCGACCGCAACAACAGCCTGTCCCTCGGGCTGGTGCGGCTGCTCTTCGACGGGATGCTGGAAATGGGCACCGAGCTGGGGACCGATGCCGAACAGCGCGCGCGCTGGCGGGACATCCTGGGCCGCCTGAGTGACTTCCCCACCGTGGAGGTCGACGGCGTCCGGCGCATCCGCGGGTCGGAGGCGGGTCCGGCCGCCTCCCGCATCGGGCCGTCGCGCAGCAACACCCGCCTCGAATGGATGGGGATGGTCTGGCCGACGGGAGTGCTCGGCCTCAGCTCGGATCCGGCGACCTTGCGCATGCTGCAGGACGATGTCCGGGGCTGGGCCGAAGGCGAGTGGCTGGGGCATTTCAACGGCTTCAGCATCACCTACCCGGGAGCGGTGCGGGTCGGCCACGACCCCTCGGACATCCTGGCGAAACTGCAGCGCCAGCTCGGGCAATTCGGACTTCCCAACCTCGTGGTGTTCGGCGGGGGTGGGGGCATCGAGAACTGCTCGGGCGTGCCGGCCACCCTCAATGAGATGCTGCTGCAGTCGCACGACGGCGTGCTGAGGCTTTTCCCGGTGTGGCCCCGCGGTCGGGACGCCCGGTTCGGCGACCTCCGGGCCCGGGGGGCCTTCCTGGTCAGCGGCCAATGGCGGGACGGGCGGGTGCGGTCGGCGCGGATCCGCAGCGAGCGCGGGCGCGACTGCGTGGTGCAGAACCCCTGGCCGGGCGAGCCGTGGGAGGTGCTTCGCCCGGGAAGGCCCCCGGAGCGCCTGGCCGGCGACCGGGCCCGGCTTGCGACGGCGGGCGGGGAGACCCTGGAGCTCCGGCCGGTGGCCCCCTGAGACCGGGACGGGGCGGAGGTGCCGACCGCGCCGGGTCTGTGTCCATGGCCGGGACCAGCTCCTTTTCATCAGGCCAAGGACTGGAAAGCATTCGGACCAAAGAGGGTTGGAAGTCGGCGGACCTTCTGGCAAGTTATCATGACTTCATCGATCCGGAGGATCTTCGGACGGATCGGTGGAGGACCTGAAAAACGTCCGCGCCGAGCCATGTCCGACAACGCCTTCGCCAGAGCCCTGAAACACGTCCGCACTTCCCTCATCCAGTGGGTGGATTCCGATCACATCCCCGGGGGGGCCATCGCCCTGAAAGACCGGCCCGAACGCGTGGAATGGGTCCGGACCCTGCCCTTCCTGTTTCTCCACCTCGGCTGCCTCGGCGTCCTGTGGACCGGCTGGAGCTGGACGGCCGTCGGCACGGCCGTGGCCCTGTACTTCATCCGGATGTTCTCGGTCACGGGTTTCTTCCACCGGTACTTCTCGCACCGGACCTTCAGCACCTCGCGCTTCATGCAGTGGGTCTTCGCCGTCTGGTGCGGCACCTGCGTCCAGCGGGGGGCGCTCTGGTGGGCCGCGTCCCACCGGCACCATCACCAGCACTCGGACGACCCGGAGGACAAGCACTCGGTGCGGCAGCAGGGATTCCTCTGGGCACACATCGGGTGGATCACCTGCTCGAAGAACTTCCCGACCGACTACGGGCGGATCAAGGACCTCTCCAAGTTCCCGGAGCTGGTGTTCCTGAACCGCTTCGACCTGCTGGTCCCGGTGCTCTTCGCCGCGTCGCTCACGGGCATCGGCGCACTGCTCCACCGCTTCGCCCCGGAGCTGGGGGTGACCGGCGGCCAGATGCTGGTCTGGGGATTCTTCATCAGCACCACCGCCCTCTTCCACGGCACGGCCTGCATCAACTCGCTGGCCCACGTCTTCGGCTCCCGCCGCTACGAGACGGGCGACGACAGCAAAAACAGCCTGATCCTCTCGCTCATCACCCTGGGCGAGGGCTGGCACAACAACCACCACATGCACATGGGCTGCGTGCGGCAGGGGTTCTTCTGGTGGGAGGTGGACATCACCTACTACCTGCTCAAGGCGATGTCGTGGACCGGGCTGATCTGGGACCTGCGACCCGTGCCCAAGGCCGCCTACACCGAGGCGGGCCTCAAGGCGGGATCGACGCACTGACCCGGTCGAGGCTCGGCCACGACCCGGACGGAACACGAGGGGGGAGCGTCACGATCCACCCTTCCCGGCCCACCGCCCTGGCCCCAAGCCGAAATCAGGCCCGGCGCCGCCTCAGCTCCGGCGGAGTCCGGTGCTGGCACGGCGCATCTCACGCTCGTCCTCGCGCTTGCGGATGTCCTGGCGCTTGTCGTACTCGGCCTTGCCCTTGCAGACGCCGAGCCGGACCTTCACCCGGTCGCCCTTCCAGTAGAGGGACAGCGGGACCAGGGCATTGCCCTTCACGTTGGCCAGCTCGGCGAGCTTGCGGATCTCGGCCTTGTTGAGCAGCAGCTTGCGCGGTGCCTTGGGCGCGTGGATCTCGTGGGTGGCCCAGGCGTATTCCTCGATGTGGGCGTTGTGCAGCCACACCTGGCCGCGGTCCACCTTGGCGAAGGCGTCGGCGATCTGAACCTTGCCCGCCCGGATCGACTTCACCTCGGAGCCACGCAGGACCAACCCCGCCTCATAGGTCTCAAGGACGTGGTAATCCCGGCGGGCCTTGGCGTTGGTGACGATGTCGGACATGCGGCCTGGCTCCGATGAAAACGCCGGAGAGGAACTCTCTCCGGCGGGTCGGGGACGTCGGCGACGGGGAACCTCCCGGTCAGGCCGCCACGGCCTTGCGGCGGCGCTTCGGCGCAGCCTTGCCGGCGAGGGCTTCGGGGGCCTCGACGGGCTCCTCCTGCATGGATTCGAAGGTGATCTTGCCCTCGATGATCTCCAGGAGCGCGATGTCGGCCAGGCCGGCACCGACGGGGGGCTCCACCAGGGGACGCGACAGACCGCCGCCGCCACCGGTGAGCTGGCGCACCCGGCGCGACATGAGATTCACCAGGGTGCTGGGATTCCCGACGAGTTCGAGGGCTTTCTTGGTCAGTTCGGCATTCATCGCATCAACAATTGAACCGGCAGGATAG
>JBIKMQ010000216.1:0-4921 GCA_044359215.1 Candidatus Chromulinivoraceae bacterium | reverse complement strand
GTGATGGCAGCAGAAGTCCGACAGGGTGCCGCCGCCGAAATGCCACCAGCGACGCCAGTTGAAGTGCACCCACTCCGAGCTGTAGGGCATGGGCTTCACCGGGCCCAGCCACAGGTCGTAGTCGATGTTGGCCGGCACGGGCTGCGACCCGGGCAGGGGCTTGGTGTCCCAGACCGATCCCGTCCAGTGGTGCACCTCGCGCACCGGCCCGATGACGCCGGAGCGGATGCGCTCGACCACCCGGCGGTAGTTGGCGCCCGAATGGATCTGGTTGCCGGTCTGGGTCACCAGGCCGGAACGGGTGACCTTCGCGGCCAGGGCCCGGGCCTCGGAGATGGTGTGGGTGACGGGCTTCTCGCAGTAGAGGTTGCGCCCCGAGGCCAGCACCGCCGTGGCGATCACGGCATGGCTGTGGTCCGGGGTGCTCACCACGATGCCGTCGAGGTCGTTGCGGTCGATCAGGCGACGGTAGTCGGCGTACCGGGCGGCGCCCGGGTGCTTGGCCGCGGCCGCGCCTAGGCGATCCGAATCGATGTCGCAGAGTGCCACGATGTTCTGGCTGGAGACTCCGGCCAGGTTCTCCCCGCCCCGCCCGGCCACGCCGATGACCCCCAGGTTGAGCTTCTCGTTCGGGGAGACCCGGCGCGACACCCGGGGGGCGTGGCAGCCGGCCGCGGCGGCGGCCCCGGCGATGGCGGCGGTGTGGAGGAACTGGCGTCGGTTCAGGGACATGGCGTGGGGGCTTTCGAGGGGGGAGAGTGGGGCTCGGGCCATCGATGGCCCGAGCTGTCGAGGCGTGCGATGGTCAGGGCTTGGGCACCGGGAAGCTGGTCCAGCAGCGTTCCATCTCCTCCTTCGAGGGCACCTTCAGCGGCCGGACGATCCGGAAGCCCAGGAACTGCGCGTCGGTGAGGTACCACTTCGACTTGGGCAGCTGCGGATCGCGCATCTTCCAGCTCGCGTCGCTGGCACGCCGGGCCGCACTGCGGAGCGCCTCGGGATCATCGTCCCAGGAGCCGCCCCGGGCCACGTGCGGGTACTCGGCAGCCCCCGGGGTGTAGGGCACGTCGCCCACCTTGGAGTAGTCGGCGACATAGGCGTCGAGCACCCATTCGGCCACGTTGCCGTGCATGTCGTGAAGACCCCACGGATTGGGCTTCTTCTTGCCCACCTGCTGGTACTTCTCGCCCGCGTTGGCGACGTGCCAGGCATGGTCGCCCAGCTTGGAATCGTCGTCACCGAAGGAATACCTGGTGGTGGTGCCGGCGCGGCAGGCGTACTCCCACTCGGCCTCGGTGGCCAGGCGGTAGAAGTGACCGGTCTTGGCGGTGAGCCATTTGCAATACTTCACGGCCGCGTAGTGGGTCATGGAAATGGCGGGGAAGTTCTCCTTGCCCATGCCGAAGCTCATCTCGACATAGGGCGTCGTCGGCCGGGACACGGCGTCGGACTCCTTGCCGATGTAGGGGTTCACGCCCGGCTTGGCGTTGGCCGGCAGCAGTTCGGGCATCGAGAGCCAGAGCTCGCGGTCCATCCGCTCGGTCGGCACGTTGGTGCCCTTCTCGAGCGAGGGGAACTGGAAGAGTTCGTACTCGTTCCAGGTGACCTCGGTCTTGCCCATCCAGAAGGGTTCGATCTTCACCGTGCGCGGAGGGCCCTCGTCGTCCTTGCGCTTGGCCTCGCCGGCCGGGCTTCCCATCAGGAACTCGCCGCCGGGGATCGGCAGCATCTCGAACTTCACGTCGGAGCCGGAGATCGAGTCGCTGTAGGCCTTCATGGCGGCCGCGTCGGTCTCCCGGGAGACCTCGAGCACCCGGGCGTGGATCGCCGCGAGCATCGCGTCGTTGTCGCGGGTCAGCAGCGAGGCGGCCTCCTTCTGGCTCAGCGTGACCCCATCGGGCCACTCGGCGCCCTGGTCGATCCAGTCGCGGATGAGATCGGTCTTGGCCTTGGCCAGCGGGCCGCCCTTCTTGGCCGGGGGCATCAGGTCGTCATGGTCGGCCGGGAGGATGGTGGTGGTGTACACCTTGGAGGCCTCGGCGTCGCCGGGGACGACCGTCGTGGAGGCGAAGAACTCGGCCTTGGAATCCATGCGCAGGTAGCCTTTGGCGTGGCCTTCCTTGTGGCAGGCGACGCAGTGCACCTCGAAGATCGGCTTCACCTCCTTGACGAAGTCGACCTTCTGCTTCTGCGACAGCTTGATCGACTCGGGCCAGGCCGCGCCCTCCTGGATCCAGGCCTTGAGCGTCTCCTGCTGACGGCTGTTGAGCCGTTCGCCCTTGGGCGGCATCAGGTCGTCGTGCCCGTCGGGCAGCGTCGTCGTGGTGTACAGCTTGCTCTTGGCCGGGTCGCCCGGGACCAGGGCGGTGCCGCTCTCGCCTCCCTTGATCGCATCGGCGCGCGTCACCATCACCAGGTCCCCCTTGGGTTTCTCGGTGCCGTGGCATTTGAGGCAGTAGACCTCGAGGATGGGGCGGACCTGCTTCTTGAAGTCGACCGGGTCGGCGGCTTGGAGCAGCAGCCCAGCGGACAGGGTCAGGGCGGTCGTGGTGAGGGCGACGATTCGATTCATGGACAGTTGTCGGGTCGGAGGATACCGCCGGGCCGGTCGGCCGTGTCAAATGCCCTGACGGCGGTGCCGGGCCCGCGCTTCAAGGCTTCGGAAGCGGTCCGGGAGGTCCGCTGGTGTGGTGGCGTCGACGGCGTTGGCCCAGAGATGGAGCCGGAGGAAGGCTCAGTTGCCGCCGCCGATCTTCGGGTTGAGCCACGGCGAGCCTCCCCAGTACCAGCGGGAGCTCTTGAGCAGCTCGACATGGCCTTCGCCGAAGGCCACCACGCTCTTGCCGGAGTGCCTCAGTTGCGGACCGCCCCAGTTGGGATCATCGGAGGTGACACAACCGCTGCACGGCGCGTCGTTGACCGGGTCATGCAGGACCCAGGCGCCGGCCTTCTCGGGGGTCTTCTCGGTCACGCACTTCAGGGGGTCTTTGGCATCTGCCGAGCGGGGCTTGGTGCCGCCGTCGGTGATCACCACGGTCGCCGCCGGCGAGACCATGCCGGAGTCCTTGACCGGCGGGTAGTCCTTCACGTCCCAGACGTTGGGCCAGTCGCAGCCACCCGCCTTGAAGTTCATCTGGTAGTTCGAGATCAAGCGATCGGTCTGGTCCGAGGCATAGATCGCCCAGGCCTTCTTGAACCCCGGGGTCTTCGTCGGGCAGATGACGATGTTCGTGGTCTGCAGGTAGGGCTTGAGGAAATTGAACCAGAGGCGCCGGTTCACGTTGTCGCCCCGGACCCAGAAGGTCGGCGTGAAGAATCCCTGGTTGTCGGACGCGTAGAGCGCCTCCGAGATCATCACCTGGCGCAGGTTGCTTGAGCAGTTCGAGGACTTGGCCTTCTCCTTGGCCTTCGAGAGGGCCGGCAGGAGCATTCCGGCCAGGATGGCGATGATGGCGATGACCACCAGCAGCTCGATCAGCGTGAAACCTGCCCGAACGGGGGAAGACCTGCGGGGATTCATGGGTGGACTTTCTAATCGGAAACCCCTGGTTTGTCTGCACCGAAGATGGGGGCGGGCGCGGCCGGTGCCTGTTTTTCCCATCCCGGGGCTTGATTCCCGGTCCGCGAACCCGCATTCCCGACGCCGGTGATCACGTTTCTGCAAGGCAATCTGGTCGAGGCGCTGCCGACCCAGGTGGTGGTCGATGTCCACGGGGTGGGCTACGAGGTGCTGGTGCCGTTGTCGTCCTTCGATCGCCTGCCCCCGGTCGGTTCCGAGGTGCGCCTGCTCACCCACCTTGCCATCCGGGAGGATGCCCATCTGCTCTACGGGTTCCTCACGGCCGCCGAGCGGGATCTCTTCCGGTTGCTCATCCACACCGTCAGCGGCATCGGGCCGAAGATCGCCCTCGGCGTGCTCAGCGGCATGAGCATCGCCGCGTTCCGCAGCGCCGTGGCCGCAGGGGATGTCAAGGCCCTGTCGGCGGTGCAGGGCGTCGGCCGCAAGACCGCAGAGCGGATCGTGGTGGAACTGAGGGACAAGCTGGGTGGTTTCGCCGGGGCGCCAGGGGTGGTCGCCCCGGTCCCGGCCGGTGCGACGCCGGCGGGTCTCCAGGGCTCGGACACGCGGGGGGCCGATGCCGTGGCGGCCTTGATGGCCCTCGGAGTCAAACCGTCGGAGGCCCACGATTCGGTCCGCGCAGCCTTGGCGATGCTGGGTGCCGAGGCCACGGTCGAGCAGGTCATCCGTGCCTGCCTGCGCCGCAACGCCCAGGGTGCCGGATGAAGGCCCGGCCCCTCTCCCCGCGTCCGGTCCCGGGTTCCGGGTCCTCGGTGGTGGTCCCGGAGTCCGCCCGATGGCATGGCCGGATCGCCGCGCTGGCGATCTTCCTTGTTGCCAGGGCGTTGGCCTCGAGCCTGCGGTGGCGCTGGACCGACCATTCGTTCTTCAACGACCTGACCACCGAGCAACGGGCGATCTTCGCGATCTGGCACAACCGCCTTGCCCTGTCGCTGATCCTCTACCACCGCCAGGTCGCCCGGTGCGGCAGTCGTCGCCGTCTGGCCGCCCTGGTCAGCGCCAGCCGCGACGGGGGACTTCTGGCCCGGGTGCTGGAACTCTTCGGGGTGGTTGGCGTCCGGGGTTCCTCGAGCCGTCGCGGTGGCCCGGCGGTCCGCGAACTGGTGTCGGCGGCTTCCGAGGGTTGTGACCTGGCGGTCACCCCCGACGGTCCGAGGGGGCCCCGCTACGAGCCCCACCCCGGGGTCATCGCGCTGGCCCAGTTGACCGGACTGCCCATCGTGCCGGTCTCGTTCCGGCTGGGGTGGAAATGGACCCTCCGGAGCTGGGACCGCTTTCAGATCCCGATCCCGTTCAGCCGGTGCGAGGTGGTCTTTGGCGAGCCCTTGTGGGTGCCCCGTG
>JBIKMQ010000215.1:0-4926 GCA_044359215.1 Candidatus Chromulinivoraceae bacterium | reverse complement strand
GAAGTCCTGGCCGAGGTAGTCGAAGCGGTGAAAATCCGGCCGACGGGCCAATTCAGGACCGAGTTCGCCGGGGATGATCTTCCGGTCGGAGATGAGGTCCACCTCGCCGCTGAGGAACAGGTTGAGCGCCGTGGACGGGTTGTCGCCGCTGAGGATGTCGATGCGCGCGGCGTCCACCCGATGGGCGTCCCAGTAACGGGCATTGCGGCGCAGTCGGAAGCGGTCGTTCACCCGCCAGTCCAGGAGCTGGTAGGGACCACTGCATGGAAGCGGGTCTGCGCGGATCCACTGGTCGCCCCAGCGCTCGACGGCACGCCGGGGAATGGGGAAGAAGACCCGTGAGGCGGCCAGTTCCAGGAAGTAGGGCGTGGGGTTCTCAAGGTGCACCCGGACCGTTCGGGCATCGAGGGCCTCGGCCCCGAGCTGGGTCGGGTCCCGAAGCTCCCCATTGACCAGGGCCCTGCCGTTGCGGACGCAGAAGAACTGGCTGGAGTAGTCGGCCGCCGTCGACGGTGTGACCACCCGGCGCCAGGACCAGACAACCTCCTCGGCATCGATCACCTCCCCGGTGGACCAGCGGGCCTCCGGCCGCAGGAAGAAGGTGTACGTCCGCCCGTCCCCGGAGATCTCCCAATGCGAGGCCAGGCCCGGCATGGCCGTGCCGTTGGTGGGGTTGAAGCGGGTCAAGCCCTCGAAGAGCGCCGAGGCGATGCGTCCGTCGGCCTGGCCGGTGAGGATCTGGGGGTCGATGGTCTCCGGCTCAGGGCCGTTGTGGATCACCAGGTCGGCCCGCTCGGCCTGGCCGCACCCCGACAGCAGGCCCAGGCCCAGGCCCAGGCCCAGCACCAGCGTCCAGGCAGCCAACAGCCAGGCAGCCGACCCGGGGCCTGGAACCAGCGAACCGGTGCAGGCCAGGCGGGAATCCGACCGGTGTGCCCCGCAGGGGCAACAAAAAGCCCCCGTCGTCTGGACGGGGGCGTTTCGTGGACCAACCTCGGGGATCACTTGGCAGGGGCCGGTACCGCAGGGGCGGGGGCGGCGGCGGGGGCCGGCGCCGTGCCCGGAGCAGGAGCCGCATTGGTCGGGGTGATGAGGCCGGAGGTCATCGCATTCGGTGCCGCGCCCGGCTCGGTGCGGCTGACCGCCTCACGGACGGCCTTGGCAGCCGAACCGGAGCCATTCTTCACGTTGCCCAGCCAGGCCAGCACGATGCACAGGGCAAGGAAGATGCCGCCGGTCCACTTGGTGATGGTGGTCAGGGCACTGCCGGCACCCGCTCCGAGCAGGGTGTCGACCGCGCCGGAACCGAAGGCCATGCCCATGCCCGCCTCCTTCTTGGGAAGCTGGATCAGCACCAGCAGTCCAAGCAGCAGACAAACCAGGACGAGGACGAAACTCAGGAGACCGATCAGGATGCCCATGGGGTGTGAAGTGGGAAAAGGGTTGGACGTTGAAAAAGGAAGTGGAGGGGACGGGGACGGTCGATCAGATCGCGTTCTTGATGATCTCGACAAAGCCCTTGGACTCCAGCGAGGCACCGCCGACCAGCGCGCCGTCGATGTCGGGCTGCTGGAGCAGTTCCCGGGCATTGGATCCCTTCACGCTGCCGCCGTACTGGATGCGCACCCGACGGGCGACGGCCTCGCCATGCAGGGAGGCCAGCACCTTGCGGATGAAGGCGTGGACCTCCTGCGCCTGGGCACTCGTCGCCGTCTTGCCCGTGCCGATGGCCCAGACAGGCTCGTAGGCGAGCACGGTGGATTCCACCTGCTCGGCCGACAGGCCGGCCAGGCTGCCGCGGACCTGCCCCTCGACCACCTTCTCGGTGATGCCCGCCTCGCGCTCGGCGAGGGTCTCGCCGACGCAGACGATGGGGATGAGGTTGTTCGCGTGGGCGTTGGCGGCCTTCTTGGCCACCAGCGCGTCGGACTCCTTCTGGAACTGGCGGCGCTCGCTGTGCCCAAGGATCACATAGCGGACGGAAAGCTCACGGAGCATGCCCGGGGCGATCTCGCCGGTGAACGCACCGTAGCCGGCATCGCTCAGGTTCTGGGCCCCCAGGCGGATGTTCGAGCCAAGGACCAGCTTGGACACATCGGAAAGGGCCGTGAAGGCGGGGCAGACCACCACGTCGACCTCCTTGACGGCGGCCAGCTCGCGGATCAGGTCGGAGACCAGGGCCACGGCCTCGGTGTTCGTCTTGTTGCTCTTCCAGTTGCCGGCAACGATCAATTTCCGCTCTTTGTCCATGCGAATAAGAACCCGTACTCTAACCGGCGAACCGGGCCCGTAAAGGGCGAAAAGGCCTCGGTCCTCGAGACACGGGGGTTGACAGCAGACCCTAGGAGACCGCGGACTCGCCGAACGGCGGCATGAACCCCTCGAATCCCAGTCCACTGACCAGCGGACCCCGACGCGGACCGATCCCGCGTCTGGGGCTCTACGGCGGCTCCTTCAACCCCTTGCACCTCGGACACCTGCTGGTGTCGCAGGCGGCGCTCGAGGAACTCGGCCTCGACCGGTTGTTCTTCATCCCGGCGGCCCAGTCCCCCTTCAAACCCGGGTCGCGACCGGCCAGCGACGCGGCCCGGTTGAGGATGCTGCGCCGTTCACTGGCCGGCCAACCCCGCATCGAGGTCCATGCGGGGGAACTCGGACGGGGCGGCATCAGCTACTCGATCGACACAGTCCGGGAATTCCGCGCCCGCTGGCCGGAGGCCTTTCTGTTTTGGCTCATCGGGGCAGACCATGTCCCCACGCTGCCCCAATGGCGGGATGCCGATGCCTTGGCCACGGAGGTCACCTTCGTCGTGATTCCCCGGCCCGGGCAACCGGAGGCCTCGCTGCCCGCGCCATGGCGCCTGCGTCACCTCAAGGGATGGCCGCTGGGGGTGTCCTCCTCCGAGATCCGGGAGCGGATCCGCCGAGGGCTGCCCCATGCCCACCTGGTTCCCGCCGGAGCGGCGGGAGTCATCGCCTCCGAGGGGCTGTACCTCGGGCCGACCTGACCGTGGGGACGGGATTGGGGCCCGGGCTGGAGGACGCCCCCGGGGCCTCGATCAGCGCGTTGATGCCACTGGCCGCGTAACCCGCCCCGAAGCCGTTGTCGATGTTCACCACCGTCAGGCCGCTGGCGCAGGAGTTGAGCATCCCCAGGAGCGCGGTCAGCCCGCCGAAGTGGGATCCGTAGCCCACGCTCGTGGGCACACCGATCAGCGGTTTGCCAACCAGGCCGCCCACCACGCTGGGCAGCGCGGCCTCCATGCCGGCCACCACGATCACCACGCTGGCCGCCTGGAGATCGGGCAACCGGCGCAGCAACCGGTGCAACCCGGCCACGCCGACATCGTAGACACGCCTCACGGTGTTTCCCATGAACTCGGCGGTCACCGCCGCCTCCTCGGCCACCGGCAGGTCGGTGGTGCCGGCGGCCACCACGGCGATGAACCCGGGGCGCTTGGACAGGGGCGTCCGCTCCAGGGTCAGGCAGCGGGCGGCCTCGTGGTGGACGGCCTCCGGGAAGCGCTTGCGCAAGGCGCAGGCATGATCGCGGGTCACGCGGGTGGCAAGCACCCGGCCGTCGGCCGCGAGGATTTCGGCGGCGATCGCCACGACCTGGGCAGGGGTCTTGCCCGCCCCGAAGATGACCTCCGGGAAGCCCTTGCGGAGGGCCCGGTGCTGGTCGACGGCGGCGAACCCGAGCTCGACGACGGGGGCGGCCTGGAAGGCGTGCAGGACCTGCTCGGCAGGCACCTGGCCTTGGCGGAACCGTTCCAGGAGCTCAAGGGCTTCGGTGGGGATCATCGTGGAATTCAGGGTCGCGGTTGCGGGAGCGGATCTGCCGCCTCGAGCAGGCGACGGCGGCCTTCGGCAAGGATCGCGGGATTCTCCGGACCAACGTCCCGCGAGGCCCCGGGGTCGCTCCGGAGATCATGGAGGCCCAGCCGGCCCCCGGGTGTCGCCTCGACGACCTTCCAATGGTCCCATCGCAGGGCCCGTCGCGGGGGAACCTCGGCCGTCTCCCAATACAGGCCACCGGCACGGGGAGACGGGGGCGTGGACGGGGCCGCCGCATCGACGGCCAGCAACTCGGGGGCAAGAGACACGCCGTCGAGGCCCTGCGGTCCGGGGACACGGGCCAGTGCGGAGACCGTCGGAGCGACATCCCACAGCGCCACGGGGCGGTCGTTGGTCCTCCCGGCCGGGATGCGCCCGGGCCAACTGAACAGGAGCGGCACCCGAAGCCGGGCCTCGTCCAGGGGGGCGACCGAGCCGCCCGACGTCCCTGTGCCCGAGGCCCCCGTGCCGGTCACCACGAGGATCGTCTCCCGGCGGATCCGGCTCTGTTCCAGCTCCCGGACCACCGCCCCGACCAGGCGGTCCCAGGTCGCCAGATGGGCGGATCGGACGGCGGCGTCGGGCGCTCCACCGGGGAGCGGGTGGGAGACGTAGAGAAAGAACGGATGGTCCTCGTGCACCTGGATGTAGTTCGTGGCAAACCTCGCGAACCAATCGGGGGCGTAGTTGGCCAAGGCCCCGCGGGTGTCGATGAGGTTGTCGAAGACCTCGTCGTTGCGCCACAAGGCCTTTGGATGGAGGTCAAGCGCCTCGCGGGCGTCAAGGTACCCGAACCAGTCGGAGAATCCCTGTCGCATCGGGTGTCCCGGCGTCCCGTTGCCCCCGAGGTCCCAGACCCCGACGGCGGCGGTGCGGTGTCCGGCACCTCGAAGCACCTCGGCCAGCGTGACATCCTCGTTGGCCAGGGCCACCGTGCCGACACCCCGCAGACGACCATGACCGGAGTGGCGACCGGTGATCAGGGCCTCCCGGCTGACCCTTGCCGACGGCGCCCCGGCGTAGGCACTGGTCCAGCGCACCCCCTCGGAGGCCAACCGCTCGAGGTGGGGCGACGCGCCACGCAGGACC
>JBIKMQ010000214.1:0-4951 GCA_044359215.1 Candidatus Chromulinivoraceae bacterium | reverse complement strand
CGGATGTTCATCTTGAGACCGACCTTGATCTCGGCCTCGATGGCCCCCTTGAGCAGCAGGGCGATGGTCTCGATCTTGGAGCGGATCCAAGGATCCTTCCAGGCGGCCTTGTTGGCGACGAGGCGCGGCGTGGAGACCAGGAGCGTGTCCACGATGCGCAGCTTGTTGGCCCGCAGCGACGAGCCGGTCTCGGTCACGTCGACGATCGCGTCCACCAGTTCGCGGGCCTTCACCTCGGTGGCTCCCCACGAGAATTCCACCTCGGCCTTCACGCCGTGCTTGCGGAGCCAGCGGCGGGTCATGCCCACCACTTCGGTGGCGATGCGCTTGCCCTCCAGGTCCTTGACCGTGCGGATGTCCGACTCCTCCGGCACGGCCAGCACCCAGCGGGTCGGCTGGCGGGTGGCCTTGCTGAAGACGAACTCCCCGACCTCATGCACTTCGCCCGCCACGCCGTTCTCGTGGATCCAGTCCACGCCGGTGAGACCGGCATCGAGGTACCCCAGGGCGACGTAGCGGCCGATCTCCTGGGCGCGGATCAGGCGGATCTGCAGCTCGGGATCGTCGACATAGGGTTCATAGCTGCGGCTGGAGACGGAGATGTTCCATCCGGCCTTGGCGAACTTCTCGAGGGTGGCCTCCTGCAGCGACCCCTTGGGCAACCCCAGCTTCAGCCTGGGGGCGGGTGCGGCGGAGGACGCGGCGGCTTTGGTCTTGCTCATCGTCGGGAACGGACCGTCGGCGGTCCCGGCGTCGCGGATCTCCTCGAACCGGCGCCCGGGGCGCCCCACGGGACCCATGGAACTGCCAGAGAACCGGCCCGGGGGCGACAGATTTCTGCGGAAGACCGCAGGTTGCGGTGGTCCGCCAACTCGACAGGGCGGGACGGGGATGTAGGCTCCGGCCCAGACGTGAAGCGCCTCCTCCAGACCCTCGCCGCACTGCCCATCGCCCTTGCCGTGCCACATCCCGGTAGCCTCGCCCAGGAGTCACTTCCCAAGGGCATGGAGACGCTCGACTTCCGGCGGGTGGTCCGCGAGGCCAAGGACCGGGTCTTCCCCTCGGTGGTGTTCATCAAGTGCGTCCGTGAGGACATGCAGGGCGGCAAGCGTCAGGCCCAAGAGGTGTCCGGCTCCGGCGTGCTCGTCTCGGCCGACGGCGAACTGCTCTCCAACTGGCACGTGGTCGACAAGGCCACCGAGGTCCGTTGCCTGCTCTCCGACGGGCAGGCCTTCAAGGCCAAGGTCCTCGGGTCCGACAAGGACACCGACGTCGCCCTGCTGAAGCTGGAACGGCCCACCGACGCCAAGCCCCTGCCCTTCGCGCGGCTCGGGGTGTCCACCAACCTCGTGGAAGGTGACTTCGTCATGGCCATGGGAGCGCCCTTCGGCCTCTCCCGATCGGTGTCCATAGGCATCATCTCCTGCACGCAGCGCTACCTGCCCGGCTCAAGCGAGTACAGTTCGTGGCTCCAGACCGACGCCTCGATCAACCCGGGCAACTCCGGCGGCCCGCTGGTCAACACGCAGGGCGAGGTCGTGGGCCTGAACACCCGCGGGATGATGGGTGGCGGCGGCGACATGGGTTTCACCGTGCCGATCGAGGTGGCCCGCGTGGTGGCCGACCAGATCCGCCAGCACGGGAAGATGGACTGGAGCTGGACGGGTCTCCAACTGCAGCCGCTCAAGGACTTCAACCGCAACGTCTACTTCCCCGAGAACGAGGGGGTGATGGTCGCCGAAACCGACCCCGAGAGCCCTGCCCGGCGGGCGGGCATCCTGGCCGGCGACCGGATCGTGAAGATCAACGGCACGCCCGTCACCGGCCTCACCGTGGAGGACCTCCCGGGCGTCCGCCGGCGCATCGGCCTGCTTCCCAAGGGGCAACCAGCCGGGATCGAGCTGGTCCGCAAGGGCCAGGCCCAGACCGTGGAGGTGACGCCCCGGGCCAAGGGCAAGGTCGAGGGCGAGGAGATCGAATGCCGCCGCTGGGACTTCACGGTCAAGGCCATCAACCAGTTCGACAACCCGGACCTGTTCTTCCACCGGAACCAGGGCGTGTTCATCTACGGCGTGAAATTCCCCGGCAACGCGGCCCAGGCCGGCCTGACGCAGCAGGACATCCTGCTCAAGATCGACGGCAAGGAGGTGCGCACGCCCGCCGACGTGAAGAGCATCCACGCCGAGGCGCTGGCCAACGTCGCCGACAAGCACCGGCTCACCGTCGTGCTGCTGCGCAACGGCGAGCAGCGCCAGGTGGTCTTGGACTTCAGCCGCCAGTACGACAAGGAGTGACGGGCCGGGAGGCCCCGGGGCCTGTCCCCAAGGCCTGATGCCCAACGCCGGCCGCCCTCCCCCGCGGCCGCTCAGTGCTTGGGCTGCGGGTTGCGCCACTCGTGGCCGCTCTGGGCCAGCAGGTCGTCGGCCGCAGCCGGGCCCCAGGTGCCTGCGGCGTAGAACTCCCGGTTGGTGAGCGGCTTGCCCACCCAGGCGCTGCGGATCGCATCCACGATGCCCCAGGCCGTCTCGACTTCGTCGCGGCGGATGAACAGCGTGGCGTCACCGGCCATCGACTCGAGCAGCAGGCGCTCGTAGGCCTCGGGCGTGTAGGCCCCGAACTCGGTGTCGTAGCTGAAGTGCATGCGCACCGGCCGAAGCTCGGCCGCGCCCCCCGGCACCTTGCCGTTGAAGCGCAGGGTCATCCCCTCGTTGGGCTGCAGCCGCAGCGTGAGGGAATTGGAGTCGAGCTGGTCCTTCGCGGCGAAGAGGATGTTCGGGGCGCTCTTGAACTGGATGCGGATCTCGCTGGCGCTGAGCGGCAGGTTCTTGCCGGTCCGGATGTAGAACGGCACGCCGTGCCAACGCCAGTTGTCCACGAACAGGCGCATCGCCAGGAAGGTCTCGACGTGGGAGTTGGGCTTCACCTTGGCCTCGCTCCGGTAGGCCGGGCGGGCCTCGCCGTCCACCTCACCGGCGAAGTACTGCCCACGGACCACGTTCGCGGCCACCTGGGCCGGGGTCATCGGCCGGATCGACTTCAGCAGCTTGACCTTCTCGTCGCGGACATTCTCCGCCTCCAGCGAGCTGGGCGGCTCCATGCCCACCAGGGAGAGCACCTGCAGCACGTGGTTCTGGACCATGTCGCGGATCGCGCCGGCTTCCTCGTAGTAGCCGCCGCGCGAGCCGACGCCGAGCTTCTCGGCCACCGTGATCTGCACGTGGTCGATGCACTCGCGGTTCCACAGCCGCTCCCAGATGCCGTTGGAGAAGCGGAAGGTGAGGATGTTCTGGACGGTCTCCTTCCCGAGGTAGTGGTCGATGCGGAAGATCTGCTTCTCGTGGGCGAAGCGGGTCAGCTCGGAATTGAGGGCCTCGGCCGTCGCCAGGTCGTGGCCGAAGGGCTTCTCGACGACAATGCGCTCGGGCGTGACGCGTCCCTCGGCCTTCTGCAGCAGGCCCACCGCACTGAGGTGCCCGGTGACCTCCCCGAACTGGCTCGGATTGGTGGCCAGGTAGAACAACAGGTTCGAGCGGAGCCGGTCGTCCGGGAAACCATGCAGCAGCTCCCGGAGCTTCTGGTAGCCGGCCGCGTCGGACATGTCGGCCTGGCAGTAGTGGATGTTGGCCGCGAAGGCGTTCCAGACATCCTCCCGCACCGGCTGGGTCCTGGAAAACCGGCCCAGAGCCTCCCGGAGCTCGGCGCGCCAGGTCTGGTCGTTCTTGTCGCGCCGGGCGAAGCCCACGATCCGGAAGGGCTGTGGCATCAACCCCTCGAGGGTCAGGTGGTAGAGCGCGGGGATGAGCTTCCGCGCCGTGAGGTCGCCCGAGGCGCCAAAGATGACCACGGTGCAGGGCTCCGCGGGCCGCCGCGCCTGGTCGGACCGGGACACGAGCAGCTCATCGAGGATCTGGGATTCATTCATACGGCCGGCAGAGAGTGGGAGAGCCTGCCCGGCTCGGCAATCGCCCAATGAACGCATGGAATCCGGCCGGTCCAAGCATCCCCGGCCACGCCTCAGAGCGGGGAGTCCGGATGCTTGCGGTCCAGCTGCTTCGGCCGGCGGTCGACGGTGTCGGCCGGGATCCGGTCGGCGAACTGTCCGGTGTCGCCAAGTTCGGCCTGGAGCTTGAGGATGCGCCCCTTGAGGTCGGCCATCACCGCCTGTGAGGCGGGGTCGCCGGCGAGGTTCCTCATCTCGTCAGGATCGCGGACAAGGTCGAAGAGCTCCCACTGGTCGATCTTCCAGTAGTGGATGAGCTTGTGGGTGGCCGTGCGGACACCGTAGTGGGCGCGGGTGTTGTGATGGCCCGGGTCGTGATAGTAGCGGTAGTACACCTCCTGGCGCCAACCGGCCGGCGCTCGGCCCCCGAAGACCGGGCGCAGGCTGCGCCCATGCATGTCGGCGGGGATCGGGACGCCGGCAAGATCCAGGAAGGTGGGGGCGAAATCGCAGTTCACCGCCAGGGCCTCGCTCACGGTGCCCGGTCGGATGTGGCCCGGCCACCGCATCAGGAAGGGCATGCGGAACGACGGCTCGTACATGAAGCGCTTGTCATACATCCCGTGGTCTCCAAGGAAGAACCCCTGGTCGCTCGTGTAGATGACCACGGTGTTGTCCTTGAGCCCGTGGGTGTCCAGCCAGTCCAGCAACCGGCCGACGCTGTCGTCCACGCTCTGCACGCACCCGAGGTAGTCCTGGAGGTAGCGGTTGTACTTCCAGCGGTCGAGCTCAGCCCCCCGCAGGACCCGATCCTGGCCATCCTCGCGGACGGTCACCTCGGTGGGCACCTGGCCCAGCCACCGCTGGCGTTCCTGTCCGGCCAGACCCTCCGGCGGCACCATCTTGAGGTCGTGCCGGGTCAGGTTCCTGAACACGGTCTGGTGGTTCTGCCTGAGCGCGTCGGACCGGCCCTCGTAGGTGTCGCGGAACGTCGAAGGCTCCGCGAATTCG
>JBIKMQ010000213.1:0-4994 GCA_044359215.1 Candidatus Chromulinivoraceae bacterium | reverse complement strand
GCTGGCCCCGTTCGGCGCAGAGGGCCCGCACCGGGGCGATGCCCTTGAAGGCCGGGTGGAAGCGCGGGGCGAAGAGGAAGGCGAAGTGCACCTCCTCGATGGCCCGGGCCGCGGCCTCCGGGGACAAATCCACCGGGATTCCCAGCGCCTCGAGCACGTCGGCGCTGCCCGACTTGGAGGTGATGGCCCGGTTGCCGTGCTTGGCCACGGGGACGCCCGCCGCCGCGCAGACCAGCGCCACGGTGGTGGAGATGTTGAAGGTATTGAGCCGGTCGCCGCCGGTGCCGCAGACATCGAGGATTTCCCGCGACTGGCGGAACGACTCGCTCAGCGGCACCGCCACCGAGCGGTTGCGCAATTCGGAGGCCAGCGCCGCCACCTCCGCCGGCGTCTCGCCGCGGATGGCCCAGGCGATGAGGAAATCGGCCCGTTCACCCACCGGTTGCGCCGCATCCCCCAGGGCATCGACGAGCCCGGGCATGCCTTCCGGGCCCAGTTCCTGGCCATGGGCCACCGCCCGGGCGAGTTCGCTGAACATGGGGACAGGCTAGCGGACCCACCCCCATCCGGCCAGCCTCCAGCCGGGCAGGGGCCATTCGCGCCATGGTCTTCGAGGGCCTTGGGTTCAGATGTCCTCTTGCAGTTGTGTGTCCTGACCGGCGTTGGCTCGGCCGTTACAGCCGGCTTCAGCGGCTGCGCCGGCCTCCTCTGCCGTGGTTATTCTCCAAATCCCTCGGCGCACGACTCCTCCAGAGTTTTCGGACTGTTCCAAAAAAATTCAAAAACCTAAGACCCAGGACTTGCATGCATTGAACTGCGATGCATAGTAGCCCCATGAAGATCAGCAAAGACCTCAACGCCGCCTCCGCCAGCGCCATCGTCCTCGGCATCCTCCAAGCCGGCGAAAGCTACGGCTACGCCATCATCCAAAAGGTCCGCGAACTCTCCGTGGGGGAGGTCGAGTGGACAGATGGCATGTTGTACCCAATTCTCCACCGGCTGGAGGCCGATGGGCTCATCGTCGCCCGCTGGGGCGAGTCGGAGACCGGCCGCAAGCGCAAGTACTACCAGATCACTGCCCAAGCCCACCCCGTGATGGAAGACGACCGCAAGCAATGGCAGACCGTCCACGCGATTCTCCACCGCCTGTGGACGGCCGAAGGTGGCCAGGAGGCTGGGCCTGGCTCCATCCCAACCCCCGCCTCGATCCGCTGAGAGTCCCTTGGTCCACACCCACCCGATCCTCCACCGCCATGAACCTTTCCTCTCCCTTCGCTTCCGAGCTCGCCGGGCTTCCTCCCCACCTGGCCGCCGAACTTGAGGACCACCTGATGGAATCCCTCGAGGAGGGGCTTCGTTCGGGCATGTCCAATGAGGAGGCCCAGCAGTCGGCTCTCCGTGCGCTGGGTTCTCCGGTCGAAATCGCCCGCAATTGCCAGCAGGAATCCGACCCGCGAGACCCGAGCCGCGTGCCCATGACCCCGCAGCAACGGGTGGCCGTGGTCGGTTGGCTCCTGCTGGCCACGGGCTTCGCCTCTCGTGTCTGCGCGGCTTCCGATCCCAGCCACGGTTCGATTGCCGCCTGCGTGGGCCTCTCGGCCGGGTCGCTGGCCATGGCCTTCCTCATCCGGCGTGCGCGGATTCCCCAGCGCTTGGCCATCGGCCTGTCGCTGGGATTAACCGGTGCAGCCGTGGCCGGGTTGCTGCAGGCGGCCTGGCAGCCGTGGATCCAGGACAGCCTGGCCCTGACTCCTGCCGCTTTGGCGGTGCTGGCGCTCTTCGGGGCGTTGTCCGGTGGTGCCCTCACGGCAGCACCTCGGCGCACCGCCTGATCGCACCGCCGAACCCCCAAGTCACCTCCGCTTTTCGACAGAAAGACCCCCTCGGGGCCCTTCTGGCGTTCTTAGATAAGACAAACTGCTACAAACCATACGAATTGTTGAAAACTCACTCCACATCACCTCACCCCCTCCGCTCATGAACCTCCGAAAATCACGAAAACCCTCGTTCCCCGACCCTTGGAGTTCCCTCTCCACGGTTTGGAGACTCGTCGTCGCCACCGCCGTCCTTGGGTTGGTCGACCCGATGCGGGCACAGATCCGCCTGGTGCCGGATCCCGTCCCGGACACCGCCAAGGAGACCCCCAAGGAGGTGCCCACCGCGCCGACCGCTCCGGAGAGGTTGGTGCCACCCGCGCCGCCTGCAGACCCAGCCCAGCCGCCGACCCAGGCTTCTGATGCCCCATCGGACCCCACATCGCCGGTGATTGACCGCTCCGATCCGGCCGGGACCGGACCTGCTGCCAAGGTGCCGGTGCTGGACATCATCGACTTGGCGGGCGACGAGGTGTACGTCCCGGATGCCTCGGTGACTGACACCCTTTCCCGCGTCGAGGGCGAGTTGCGCAAGTTTCTCAAAATCTCCACGACGGAACCCGGATTGAGGCTGCGGTTGCAGAAGCCGTTCGCCGCCGGCTGGGTGTCAGGCATCTGGCGCTATCTCAGCGCCGACAATCTGCAGGTCTGGGCAATGTGGGCCTACCCATCCAACAACCCGTCGGCCCTGAATTTCCTGGCCACCTTCCGGTTCATCCCAACCGATCTCACGGACGAAGCCCAGGCGCGCGACCCTGCCAATTTCACGATCGGGGAGGATCGCCAGATGTATGTGTGGAACGCCGACCTTAATATTTCGGGCGCCAGCTGGAATCCGGGTCGTCCGCTCAGTTTCTCGGCGACACTAGTCCGTGATGGCACGGCGGGATCGGGCCTGTCGGTCGGAACGATTCGGGACGCCTTGGCCGCCTATCCCAATCTCGAGATCGTCGCCCCCGAGGGCAGCCCGGCGTATTTCGGGATCAGCGCGGATTTCCAGGCGTCGACAGAGTTCCCGGGTCTCCAACCCATCCTCGACGTCCACCGCACCCTGCAGAAGCTCGCCAAGCTGGGCACCGGACCCGCCAACGGGACCACCGCGCCCCCGTCCCGGCCTGAGCCACCGGTCACCCAGGACCCGGCACTCACGGGGAATCCGCGGACCGAGGAACCGCGCAACGAGGCGCCTGCCGACACGGCCACGCCCTCGGATCGGACGGCCTCGAACCCGACGGAGGCGCCGTCTCCCAAGCTCGACTCCATCCTCCGCGAAACCGGCAACGTTCCTTCGTCGGCCACCGCCGACGGCGGCCTCGCCGGCCTCTCGCTCCGGGCCGACTATCCAAAGATCGAGGTCGCCGAGAACCGGGCCTACATCCCGCTCTTCTTCACCGTCCTCGGCACCTATACCGGCACCAACGACGTCGTGGTGCGGGCCCGCTTCGTGAGCGGCACGGCCACCCCGGGAGCGGACTTCGAACTCGGGGAACCAGAGCGGTCGCTGCCGGCCCAGGGCGGTCTGACCACGATGAGCTGGATCCCGGTGCCTACGCTGTACGACGAGGTGAACGAGGGCGATGAGACGGCCGTGTTCGAGGTGTTCATCGTCGGCAGCACCAACGCACCGGTCCGCATCGAGGCGACGCTGCGCGACGACTTGAACCCGGGCGAGGTGGGTTTCATCTCCACCCGCTTCCAGATCAACGAGGGTTCGACCTATGGCTACGCCCAGATCCGCCTCTGGCGCACGCTCAACACCCGCGAGGCGGCCACGGTGTCGTATCGCCTGGATGGGCCGGCCGCCGCCTTGGCGGTGCTTGGCGGCCAGACCCGGCGCACGGCGACCTTCCAGCCCGGCGACTCGCAGGTCTTCGTCCAGATCCCGCTGGTCAACGACACCACCGCGCAGGGCACCCAGGACGTCACGCTGACGCTCGAACCGGTCGACGGAGGTCTGAAGCTCATGAAGGGATTTGAAACCTCCGTGCTGACCGTGGCCGATGACGAGACGCCGGGCGCGAGCGCGCCGCTGTCGATCTCGCAGTACGAGCTCCAGGCAGGACTCCAGGGCGTTGCGCTGACGACGACGGTCCCGCGAGGCTACCAGGTCCGGCTCGAATACTCCGACGCGGGCGCGGCCGGTCCTTGGAAGCCCTACTGGACCTTTGAGGGCTCGGACGTCGAGCGCAGCGCCTTCGACTCCTTCGAAGCCTCGGTGATGCGGATGTACCGGATCCTGCCGCCGGAGCCGCTCGACTTCACCTACCCTTGGTGACGGGGATCGGCGACGGCGCCGGTGGCACCGGCAGGATCGTCCAACGTGCGAGGGCCGGAGGAAACGGGTCGACCGACCCGCACCTCCGGCCCCTTTGTCTGCCGGAGCCGGGTGGTCGACGGGAGCATCCCTGACCAACGGACGCGGGTCTCCGGTCCTCAACCTGCGATGGTCAGGCATCCCGGCGTTGCCCCGCCGGGGCGGTGCCTGCCAAGCTGACCGACAGGAGCTTGGCGGATCGGTCGATCTGCCCGATCGCCCAACCCGGCCCCCCCCGAGAGCGCCTCAATCGATCTGCCGGACAGGCCGCACTCCTGCATGAACAGCCTCCACGACCTCCGCCTGCTGAACCTCGCGGTGCTGGACCTCCTGATGACTGTTGCCATCGCGGTCCTCGTCTCCTGGCGCACGAGGTTCCGGTTCCGTTGGGTCCTGCCGGCCTGTCTCGTGGTCGCCGTGCTGGTCCATTGGGCCCTAGGCGAACCGACCACCCTCAACCACGCCCTGGGTTTGTCCCCGAAACCCGCACGGCACCGCGAGAATCCCCGGATCATCGACGTCGTCCCGGAATGAAGCCACCGACGTGCCGTTTCTCCCGGGGTCGGAACCGGACCAGATCCCGACCCGACCCACTGGCATCGAAGGACGACAAAAACCCCGTTGACCCGGGCCAAATCTCACGCATCATCGAATCCTGATTCGATAATACGTTCCATTCCGACAGCAACCCACCGTTCCTCCACGTCCATGAGCAACCGCTTCATCTTCTCGTCCGAGTCCGTCGGCGAGGGCCATCCCGACAAGGTCGCCGACACGATCTCCGACGCCGTCCTGGACGCCTGCCT
>JBIKMQ010000212.1:0-4998 GCA_044359215.1 Candidatus Chromulinivoraceae bacterium | reverse complement strand
AGTAGTCCGGATGGCATCGCCGACGGTCCATCCTCCCGCCCCGCCTCGAAGGACGCCGGGGCAGTTCGTCCGCCTGGCCGTCTGCGGCCTGCTGCTGGCGGCCATCTTCCATGCGATCTTCTGCAACGAGGCGCAGATCGACCTGCTGGCCCAGGGAAAGCCCGATACGTGGAAGTCCATGAGCCTGTGGGAACAGCGCCAATACGCCTGGACCCACAGCCCCTCCAAGCTCCTCGACACGGCCCGGAGGCTCGACCCCGGCAGCCTCGGGCTGGCCTTCGGGTTGTGCGGGGGGCTGATCTTCCTGGGCGGGCTCCGCTGGCGCGAGGCGCTCCGGGTCCAGGGCCTCGAGCTGCCCCTGGGCGAGGTGACGCGGTTGTCGTTCGTGGCCCATTTCTTCAACGCCTTCCTGCTGGGCTCGACCGGGGGTGATGTCTGGAAGGCCTACGCGGCCGCCCGCAGCACCCGCCACAAGAAGGCCGAGGCGGCCCTCACCGTCTTCGTCGACCGGTTGGTGGGCATGCTGGCCCTGCTGGTCTTCGCCGGCGTGTTCGCGATCCCGAACTGGCCCCTGTTTGCGCGATTCCGCCGCTACGACGGCGTGGGCCTGGCGATCTTCGGCATGATGGTCGTGGCGCTTGTGCTGGCCGGGGCCGGCTTCTTCACCGAGGTGCTCTCCGAGCACGGGCGCCTGGGCCGCTGGGCCGGGCGGTTCCCGTGGGCGAGGTCGCCGCTGCGGGCGCTGGCCTCCTGCCGGCTCTTCGGGCGCAACCCGGGTTTCCTCTGGCGCAGCGCCCTGCTGTCGTTGGTCATCAATGTCGCCATCGTGGGCACCTTCGCCTCCCTGGCCTCGGGGCTCGGGCTCCAGATCCCGCGGTGGAACCTGTGGTTCGTGGTGCCCGCCGTGGTGTGCCTGGCGGCGTTGCCCATCACCCCCAGCGGCCTTGGTGTGCGCGAGAACCTCTTCGTGGTGCTGCTCGCGGTGGACTTCCCCGGGTTTGGCGTGAAGCCGGCCGAGGCCTTGTCGCTGTCCCTGCTGGGCTATTCGCTGAACCTCGCCTGGAGTGCCATCGGCGGCCTCGTCTACCTGACCGTCCGCAAGCACCTCCCGCCGGAACCGCCCCTGCCACCCTGAGCCGTTCGTCCGGGCGGCCTCCGAGTCGTGGCTTGCCGGATTGCCGGCCGCCTCCAGACTGTCGGGATGCGTTCGATGATCCCGATGGCGGTTCTGGCGACGGCTTGGGCGACCTCCGGTTGCGGCAAGGACGAGGTCCGCGTCTATCAGGCGCCGAGGGAGGTGCCCGTGACCGCCGTGGCCGATCGGGGCGGATCCGGGGCCGCGCCCGCGTCGGCGTCCGGTCCCGGCGGAAGCCCCGGGGCGGCCACCGAGCCGTCCGAGCGGGCCCCCGTGCCCTGGACGGTCCCGGCCGGCTGGGAAGAGAAACCCGCCTCCGGCATGCGGGTGGCCAGCTACGCGGTCAAACGTCCCGACGGCCGTTCGGCCGACATCTCGGTGGTGGCCCTCGGCGGCGGGTCCGGCGGCGAGGTCGAGAATGTGAACCGATGGCGCGATCAGATCGGCCTGGAGCCGGTGACCGAGGCCGGGCTGGCGGGCCTGAGGTCGCTGGTGGCGGCGGGCGACCGTCAGGTCGTGATGTACGAGCTGGACGGCAAGAAGACGGTCCTCGACGGCAAGTATGCCGCACGCACCTTGGCCGCCATCCTCCCGGCCGGTGAGATGACCGTGTTCTTCAAGATGACCGGCGAGAACGCGCTGGTGGCCGAGCAGAGGCCCCAATTCCTCGCGTGGCTGAAGTCCGTGGACACCGGGGGTGGCCGGGATTCGTCGCCGGAGACCCCGACCCCGGCCGCCCCGACCCCGGCCGGTCCGGCATCGTCGGCCCCGGCGCCCTCGGCCGGCGGGGGCGCGGATGGCCTCCCCGCGTGGCAGGTTCCCGCCGGCTGGACGTCCGCCGGGGCGAAGCCCATGCGCCTGGCGTCCTTCGACATCCCGGATGCCGCCGGCAACGGCGACGTGTCGATCAGCAAGCTCAACGGCGATGGCGGTGGCCTCCTGGCCAATGTCAATCGCTGGCGGGGCCAGGTGGGGCTGGCCCCGCTGGAGGCCGCGGCCCTGGCCGGCAATTCGAAGTCCCTGACCACGGCCGGTGGCGACCGTGCGACGTGGGTCGAGCTGGTCGGCAGCGACAAGACCATCCTCGGAGCCATCGTGCCGAGGGGCGGGGAGTCGTGGTTCTTCAAGCTGACCGCACCGTCGGCCGTCGCCGCCCGCCACAAGGAGTCGTTCGAGCGGTTCGTGCGTTCCCTGCGGTTCTGAGCCAGCGCCGCCCCGCCATCCGACAAAAGACCCCGAGCGCGAGATTCTCCTTCAATTCCGAGCCATCCTCCGACGTCCGACCCCAGACTCCATGTTCTCCAAGGTCTTCCAGTTCCTCTCGTCCCTGCGCCTGACCGTGGTGCTGCTGGGCCTGGGCGTCGCCGTGGTCTTCTTCGGCACGCTGGGCCAGACCAGCGACGGGCTCTACGTGGCCCAGGAGCGCTACTTCCGCAGTTGGTTCGCCTACTGGACGCCGCACGGATCGGCCTTTCCGGTGGTGCCGCTGCCCGGCGGCTACCTGCTGGGCACGCTGCTGGTCGTCAACCTCATCGTGGCCCACTTCACGCGCTTCCAGTGGACCTGGGCCAAGAGCGGCATCTTCCTGACCCACATCGGCATCATCCTGCTGCTGCTGGGCCAGTTGGCGACCGACATGCTGGCCCGCGAGAGCATCCTGAGCTTCCGCGAGGGCGAGACGCGCAACTACTCCGAGTCGTCGATGGACTTCGAGCTGGCCTTCCTGCACAGCGCCGGCAGCAACGACCTCGACCAGGTGGTGGCCATCCCGGCCTCGCGGCTCACCGTGGGGGCCGAGGTGGGCCACGGGCTGCTGCCCTTCACGGTCCGCGTGAAGGAGGCCTATGAGAACGCCCGGGTCCGTCAGCGGGCCCCGGTCATGGATTCCAACCGGCCGCCGGCCGCACCCAACGGTATCGGCGCCCGCATCGTCATCGATCCGCTGCCGCCCAGCCGGGCCATGGATTCCCGCAATGTGCCGGCGGCCGTGGTGGAGTTGCTGGGCGCATCGAGCCTGGGCACCTGGGCGATTTCCGGCGAACTCAAGCCCCAGACCGTCACCGTGGAGGGCCGGGAGTGGCGCGTGGAGTATCGCCCGGTGCGCGAGTACAAGCCCTTCGCCCTGACCCTGCTCAAGACCACCCACGAGACCTACCCGGGCACGGACATCCCGAAGAACTTCCAGAGCCGGGTGCGTCTGCGCCATGCGGACACCGGCGAGGACCGCGAGGTGGACATCTACATGAACTCCCCGCTGCGCCATGGCGGGTACACCTTCTTCCAATACCAGATGGGCAAGGAGCAGCTGGCCGATGGCGGCCGGGGCACCAGCGCCCTCCAGGTGGTCCGGAACCCCTCGTGGATCACGCCCTACGTCGGGTGCATCCTGGTGGGCGTGGGCCTGCTGGTGCAGTTCCTCATCCACCTCACGAAGTTCATCGCGCGCCGCAAGCCGGCGGGCCCCCTGAAGCCGGCCTGAGGCCGACGCCGACCTCCAGGCCCCGGAGCCCTCCCCTTCCAGCCCCCCAAAGAACCGCGCAATCGCCCGACTCCAACCTCCCATGAAACAACGCCTTCCGCTGGTCATCACGGGGATCTTCGCCCTCTGGATCCTGGGTGCCTTGGTGCGACGCTCCGACCGCGACGAGGCCCTCGCCGCCTTCGGCCGCCTGCCGGTGGTCTTCAACGGCCGCCTCCAGCCCATCGACTCGCTCGCCCGCAATTCGCTCACCCGCATCCGGGAGAAGGACACGGCCAACCTCGAGCCCTCCAAGTCGTGGTACGAGCGCCCGAGGATCCTCACGGCCACCGAGTGGCTGCTGACCTTGATGACCCGGCCCGAACTGGCCGACGGCTGGAAGGTCTTCCGCGTGGACCATCCGGAACTCAAGGCCCTGCTCAAGCTGCCCGAGCCCAATCCCGCGGCCGGCGAGGACGGCAAGCACTACTCGTGGAATCAGTTCGGCGAGACCGGCCTGAAGCAGATCGAGGACAATGCCCGGAACATCCAGGAGACCAAGAAGGACTCCTCCCAGCGCAACGCCTTCGACAACGCCACCCTCGGGCTGTACGAGGCGATGACCCTCTACCTCCGTCTCAAGAACACGGTCCACCCGCAGGACACCGTGCGCTTCGCCGACGAGATCGCCGCCTATCGGAAGACCATCCCGGCCGGCGTGGAGGCCTTCCGGCAGCGCATGGCCGGAACCGGCTCCTTCGACACCAATGCGCTCACGGAGCTCTTCGGTCCCGCCGAGCGCTACTTCGTCACGCTCCGGGGCGAGCCGCCGCTGCTCATCCCGCCCGCCGCCGGCGGAGATTCCTTCGAATGGCAGCGGGTGCCCGAGGCGCTGCTCGACGCCAGCTTCGGCGCACCGCTGCTCAAGCACCTGATGCGCATCCCCAAGGCCGAGCTGCCGCCCGAGACCGTCTCCGAGGCGATCCGCACGGCGGGCTCCCGGCCGTTGCACCCGGCCGTCGGCCACTGGGCGGCCATGGCCGACGCGTTCCGCGGCCAGGACGCCGGGGCCTTCAAGGCCGCCGTCGCCGCCTACTCGGGCTACCTGGAGTCGCTGCGGTTGGGCAACGCCCTCGCCAAGGCAGGGCGCGAGCAGCGCTTCAACGCCTTCGCGCCCTTCTCGAAGGCGGCCTCGCTGTACCTGGTGGCCTTCCTCTTCGGCTGCGGGTTCTGGTTCAACTTCGCCGAATGGAGCCGCAAGACCTCCCTGAACCTCGTGCGCCTGGCCTTCGTGGTGCACACGCTGGGCCTGCTGGTGCGCATGTGGCTGGAGGGCCGCCCGCCGGTGACCAACCTCTACAGCTCGGCCATCTTCATCGGGTGGGGCGCCGTGGGGCTGGGGCTG
>JBIKMQ010000211.1:0-4999 GCA_044359215.1 Candidatus Chromulinivoraceae bacterium | reverse complement strand
GGCCTCGGCGATGTGCGCCTTCATGGCGGCGAGGTGGGGAAAGATCTTGGGCCGCTCGGCGATCAGGGTCGCATCGATGTTCACGATCCGGCCGTTCCGCGACCGCACCCGCCGGGCGGCCTCCTCGAGGAAGATCCGGCTCGGGGCGTTCTTCCAGGCCGGGTCGGTGTTGGGGAAGAGGTGACCGATGTCCACCTCGCCCACCGCGCCGAGGATCGCATCGGTGATGGCGTGCAGCAGGGCATCGGCATCGGAGTGCCCGTCCAATCCCTTGGAGTGGGGAATCTCGACACCACCCAGCACGAGCCTGCGCCCGGCCACCAACCCATGGACATCGTATCCGATGCCGACGTGTACCATGCCGACCACCCTAGGCGCCCCCGGCCCCTTCGGAAATGCGGAAAACGCACCCGACCCCGGAGACCGGGTCGTGGGATGAAGGACCCGCTCCGGCAGGCACCATCGCCCGGAAAGGCCGGACTCAAAACGCGTTGGACCGTGACCGGCAGCCGTGGCAGTTTCACAGACAACTTCCCGACCGACGTCATGAACACCCCCCGGATTCCCTGCAGCGGCCCGCTGAGCACGCGGCGGGAGTGGCTGCGGGTCGGCGGGTTGGGAGCCTTCGGATTGTCGCTGGCCCACCTCGTCGGCCCAGGCCTGAGGGGGGCGGCTGCGACCGGCAACCCGGTGCCCGGATCCCGCTTCGGTCAGGCCAAGTCGTGCATCCTCATCTTCCTGGCCGGAGGGCCGCCCCAGCACGAGACCTTCGACCCGAAGCCGGAGGCCCCGTCGGAGGTCCGAGACAACTTCCGGTCGATCCCGACAAGCGTCCCGGGGACGCACTTCTGCGAGACGTTGCCCCGCACCGCGCGCATCGCCCACCGCCTGAGCATCCTCCGGTCCATGACCACCGAGATCGATGCCCATTCGACCAGCGGGGCCTTCATGCTCACGGGGTACGAGCCCCAGACGAAGGCGGAGAACGTGCCGCCGGGCCCGCAAGATTGGCCCAGCATCGCCTCCGTGGTGGGGATGCTCAAGCCGAGCACCCGCTCGCCGATGTCCTCGGTCGTCCTGCCGGAACCATTGGCCAACGACGGCAACATCCTCTGGCCCGGGCAGAACGGGGGCTTCATGGGCCCGGCCTGGCACCCGATGCTCATGCGCTGCGACCCCACCCAGTTGCCCATGCAAATCGAGGGACTCAGCCGGCAACCCGGGGTCTCGGACCTCCGCCTGGAGGACCGACGCAGCCTGCTCGAGCAATTCGACGCCCGCTTCCGCCAGGGCATGGGCAGCGGAGCCGTGGCCTCTTGGGACCACTCGCACCAGAAGGCCTTCGAACTTCTGCATGCCGACGCCAGCCGCCGGGCCTTCGAACTCGAACGCGAGCCGGCCTCGGTCCGCGAGGCCTACGGTCCCCACAAGTTCGGCCAGAGCCTGCTGCTGGCGCGCCGCCTGGTCGAGGCGGGCACCCGGTTGGTGCAGGTGAACTGGCCCCGGGAGGGCAAGGCCGAGGTCGCGGGCAGTCCCCTGTGGGACACCCATGCCAACAATGCCGGGCGCGTGCGCGATGTGCTCTGCCCGCAGTTCGACGGCCCCTTCGCCACCCTGATCGACGACCTCGCGGCCCGCGGCCTGCTGGACGAAACCCTGGTCGTGGCCCTCGGGGAATTCGGGCGATCCCCCAAGATCAACGCGGTGGGCGGCCGTGACCACTGGGGCGCGTGCTTCTCGGTGGCCATGGCCGGCGCCGGGGTGCCGGGCGGACAGGTCATCGGCTCCAGCGACCGCATCGGGGCCTACCCCGACTCGCGCCCGGTCCGCCCCCGCGACTTGTCGGCCACCCTCTTCCACCTGCTCGGCATCTCACCGAACGCCGAGTTCCTCGATCCCCTCGCCCGCCCCCGCCCGGTGACCGACGGCGGCGTGCCCCTGCGCGAACTCATTGGCGCCTGATCGGCTCGTCCGTTCCGGGCAAACGGCTCCCGTTGGCTTCGGCGAGGATGGCCCGCTCGGGCGGTGGCGTCGGTTCCCGACCCGCCCAGGTGTCATCCGTCAAGTCCACGTCCTCGAGGACCGCCTGCCGGGTCTGACCAAGGCGTTGGAACACGGAGGCGAACCTTGAGGACGGCAACAGGAACAACCGTCGGCCAAGACGGAGGGCGTCGGCGGCCAACTTCCGGCGCCGCACCCGGAGAACCCGAAGCAGCCGCTCCCGTTCGCCCGATGCCAGGACGTCCCGGCCGGGACCGCGAAGGAACTCCCGGAGCAACCAGAGGTCATGCTCCAGGCCCAGGCGCTCGCGCAAGGACTCGAGGCCCGCAGCCCACGCGGCCATGGCGGGCGACGCAGCGGGCTCGAGCGGGGCCATCTGGTTGGACAGGCGCTGGATGCGACGGCGCCAGCGGTGTCGGGTGGAGGAGCCGGGGCGCGCCTGCGCACGGGCCAACCCGCGACGGGCCAGCCGGTAGCTGGCACGGAGTCCGGCCTGGAGCATCGACCCATCCCATCCCAAGGGGCCGTGAGCCTGGAACTCCCGAAGCAGCCCGGAGAGCCGGTCCCGGAGCCGACGGATCCGTCCACCCCGCCGCACCCCGTGGACGCGACGCGAGAGCTCCCGACGCAGCCGGCGGGCCAGGCGATTCCTCGGGCCTGCCGGCAGGCCCCGGTCCCGAGGGCTGGCCGTCACGAGGGACAGGCTGCGCAGTCGCACCTGCGCATCCCGGACTTCGCCCAACCGGCTGGAGCACCGCTCCACGACCCGCAGCCAACGGCGGAGGTCAGGCCCGCGCACCGCAGGACGGACCCATTCCAGCAGCGCCTTCAGCCGCTTGAGGTCCCGTCGCACCTCATGGACCGCACTCCCGTCGGGGGCGCGTTTCAACCGGGAGCGGGCAAGACTCACCCGCTCAACGATCAGGCGGTGGACGGCGTCGGCCGGGGACTCCCCGGAGCGGAAGCGATACGGCATCCCCGGAGCATGGGGTCGACCGGCCCGATGGCCGCGTCCGGCAATCCCCCCCGCCGATCCCGGGAAGGCTGCCGACCTCCCCCCGGGGGCACCACTCAGCGACGCGGCGTGTCTCGACGACGCCAGACCCACCCCAGCACAAGGGCACCGACCACCACCAGGCCAGTCGACCCGGGTTCAGGGATGACCCCCCTCGGGGTTCCACGGACCTCCCACTCGACCAGCTTGCCGGTGCCGCCGGCCTCCATGTCGGCGAGGAACAGGGTCCACGATCCGTTCGGGTCCATCTTGCCCAGCGGCTCCAGCGACGTGGTCCGGGGCGAGGTGTCGAGGCTGACGGTGGGATTGACCCTTCGTCCATCGGGCTGCCAGGTACCGGTGAGCGGCGTGTCGATCACGCCGCCGAGGGCCACCTGATAGCGGTGGATGTCCCAAACGGCCGCATCGGACAACGTGACGTCGAAGCCGGATTCACTGTAGCCGCTGGGCGACTCCACGGACCGACCCACGCGGTTGAGCAGCACCGCCAACTGCGACTGCGACCCGCTCGGGGTCTCATGGCGCAGGTAGGCGTAATAGTCGCCATTGAAGGCCCCGAAACCGGTGCCCGCGATCACCAGGCGCACGCTCAGGTCATAGGTCGGACCGGCCTCGAGCCCGGTGGCCACCACGTTGCGGGCGACCCCGGACGGGTCGAGGTCCGGAATGGAGAGTTGCAACGCACGCTCTCCCAGGACGAAGCCCGCGGCCGACTGGGCCCGCGCGCCACCCGCCAGCAGGGAGGTCAGTAGGGCCGCCCTGACGAAACCGCGTGAAATCAAAGGACTCATGGTCGTTGGTTGGGTTGGTTCAGGGATGTTCTTCAACGCGGTAGAACCGGGTGGCGCCCAGGGCATCCGGATCTCGGACCTCCAGCCGCCCCTCGTCATCAGACCACGCCAGGCCGACGGGTTTCCAGTCTTCACCGGCACCAATCCGGTCCGAGGCCGAGACCAGGTACCGCTGCCCCGGGATGACGGAGAACCGCAGGCCGACACCCACGGACATGGGGATGATCCGGATCAGGCTCTTGGCCGCACCCACCCGCCAGGTCTCGCCGATGAGGTGGACCTGGGCGGTCGCCGACACGCTGGCGTTGTGCGCGGTGTAGCCGAAGGTGTCGATCACGTCGTCGGCCAACCCTGGAGGCGGCGTGTACACGATCCATCCCCGCTCCAGGGTGATCCTGGCTCCGCGACTGGACCGGGCGTCCACCTGCTTCACCGCAAGCGGACCCAGGTTGGAGAAGTCGTTGGTGAGCAGGAAGGCCACCGGGATCTTGATCGGCTTTCCAGGCACCCGGGTGAGCGTGTCATCCACGGCGATGACCTGGGTCTGGATCCAGATTTCGAGGGGCCGGCTGCGGGGGCTGACATTGCGGGCCGAATCGGTCGCCGTCGCCTCGAAGAGGTACCGGCCCTCGGGCAGGTCCCGGTTGGGACGGACCGCCCAGCGTCCGGACTCGTCGGCGCGGACCACTCCGATGACCTCGCTTCCCAGGTGGACACGGACCATGGAGAGAGGCTCCGCGGTGCCGGCCAACGGCGGCCGCGGCAGCGAGACGCTTCCGGACTGCGTGGTCCAGACCGGGGCGTCCGGAGCCTTGTCGTCACGGGTGGCCAGGAACACCGGATCCACCACCACCCCGTTGACTGTCCAGTCGTCATCGCCCCGCTCGCCGTCACGATAGACCAACCGAAGCAGATCCGCGACACCATCGCGGTTGGTGTCGATGAACTGGCCGCCGGTCCTGCCATCCCAGGTGAAGGGATAGAACGACGGCTCCGGGTCCGTCGGGGTGCGCCGGCCGAACTTGTACACCACGTCGGAAAGGTTGGGCTGGTACAGCACGAACGTTGCCACGATGGAGCCGTCGGGCCGGGGCGTCGCCGTGTTGATGGAGAACTTCAGCACGGGGGAGATGTCCACCAGTCCGGCAGGAACCTCACCCAGTTCAGAGGCCTGGCGGACGGTGAGGTCTCG
>JBIKMQ010000210.1:0-5000 GCA_044359215.1 Candidatus Chromulinivoraceae bacterium | reverse complement strand
AGGTCCTGTCCCAACAACTCCTGGCGAGGTCCGGCTTCGACCCGGCCCGGTCCATCGACACCTACCTGTTGGGTCTGGCGAAGACCCTGTTCAAGCCGCGGGTATTCCTCGATTCCTATCAGCAGGCCATCGACACCTCCTCGGGGATCGCCGACAGCGCCTGGGTGGACCTGATCCGGGATCGGGACCCTCTGGATCCGCTGGAGTCCCTCAACGACCGGACCGGGTTCACCGGGCACCTGGTGGTGAACCAATGGCGACTCGGGGACGTGTCCGGGATGACGGCCGTCATGGAACGGCTCGCCCAACGGCACCCCGCCGTGTACGGGACCCTGGTGGGCAAGCCTCTGGATCGTTGGCTGCCGCTCATCGAGACCCAGCTCCAGGGCGGACAGTCACCGTTTGTGCTGCTGCGGGCTGGTCACCTGCTCGGGGCTTCCGGACTGCTGCAGCGCCTTCGAGATCGGGGCTGCCATGTCTCACGGCTGCCGCTGTCTCCGCCATTCCTGGTCTCCCATCCGGCCGGCAAGGCAGGTGACAAGGGGGGTGAGGTGGAGTTCTCCGTCACGGCTGAGGGAGCCGAACCCCTGACCTACCGCTGGTACAAGGACGATGTCGCCCTGCCCGGGTCGAACACCAACCGATGGAGGGTGCGGAATCTCTCCACCACCCAAGCGGGACGCTACCACGTCGTCGTGTCCAATGAACTCGGCAAGGCGACCTCCACCATGGCGACCTTGAGCCTTGTCACCGAGGCGCCCCGGATCGTGGTGCAACCGCAGGGCGGCACCTTCCGGGAAGGTGACCGCGACATCCTCCTGAAGGTGGAAGCCTCGGGAAGTTTCCTCGAATACCAGTGGTTCCGGGATGGGACGCCCATCGCCGGGGCAACCGACGCGTCCTGGGTGATCCGCCTGGCACGACGCCCGGATCGTGGAAGCTACCTCGTGCGCGTCAGAAACCCGGCGGGTTCCGTGATGAGCCAACCGGCGTCGGTGGATGTGACGCCCATGCCGCCGGGCGGGAAACTCTGGGACCTCCAGATCGGCGAATCGCCGTGGATCTCGCGCCCGGCGCTGGGACCCGCCCATACCGTGGTTGTCTGGACGACCAGCACCGAGTGGCGAAAGGAGAACAAGGTCGTGGCGGTGGACGCAAACTCGGGAACCCAACTCTGGCAAACCGACATGGGACCGGCCGTCTGGGAGGGCCCCATCGACCACCGCCCGACGCCGCCATCGATCGGTGCCGATGGAACCATCTTCGTCGGGGGAGGGACCCGGAAGGTGTTTGCGATGGACGGTGGGACCGGGGCGATCCGGTGGGAGTTCAACACCAGTGCACCGGTCTGGAAATCCCCCGCGATCGGACCTGACGGAGTCGTCCATGTGGCCGGCACCGATGGCCGGATCTACGCCCTCCGGGCGGCCACCGGGACCGCGCTTTGGCAGGTTTCCCTCGGGAACCGGAACACGGAAATGTCGCACCCGTCGCTTGCGGTCGGCAGGGATGGGACACTCTATGTCTCAGGCACCGACCGGGTCCATGCGCTGGACGGGAAGACCGGAGCAAGGCTGTGGCAATCTCCCGAGATCATGACCATGGGACAGGGGGCCAGCCTGGCGATCGGCGCGGACGACACGGTCTACGTCGGCGGCACCTCCCTGTATGCCCTGGAGCCCGGGCGCGGGTCGATCATCTGGTCGGCGTATTCGACCGCATTCGGCCGTGTCGACACGGTCATCGGATCCGACGGGACCCTCTTCAACGGCAACACCGCCTTCGCGAGCCTTCGAGGACGGACCCGATGGACCGCCACATTGGATTCCGAGAACCCGGCGCTCCGGCATCCGGTCATCGGTGCCCTGGGATCCGACGGGACGGCCTACGCCATGACCGAGGGGGCGGTCGTCCTCGCACTGGATGGAAGGAACGGGGAAAAACTCTGGGAATCAACCGCCCCCGGAGGTACCCCGGGCACCCCCGTCCTGCCGACCCTGGGGGGCGACGGAACCCTCTATGTGGCCAGCGGCGGGAGCCTGATGGCGCTGGCCACCGGTTCGTCAGGGCTCATGGCATCCCCTTGGCCGCAGCACGGCTCGCTGGGCTCGATCCAGAACCGCATCGCCTCCTCGATCCGGGTGACCACCCTCGACCAAGAGGTCCCTGCGGCGGCGGGAGAGCGGATCGTATTGGAGGTGCCGGCCCGCTCGGACTCCCCGATGACGCTCCAGTGGTCGCGGAACGGAGTCCCCATCCCGGGAGCGACCAACTCGACGCTTGTCCTGCCCAGCCTCAACGCGGCGAGTGAGGGCATCTATCGCCTGTCCGCCGCCCTCGCAGACGGTCGATCGACCGTGGTCACCGCCCGCGTGCGCATCCCGACGGCACCACCCCGGATCCTCCGCCAACCCGAAGGCCACCTCCCCGGTCTCATGGATTGGCTCAAGGAACTCTCGGCCTCGGAAGGAGCGACGAACGCCGTCCTCCGGGTCACCGCGGGCGAGGCTCGGCAACTCCAGTGGCACCGGAATGGTCAGGCACTGCCCGGGGCCACCAATTCGACGCTCGAACTGCCGATCCTGCGACCCTGGCATGAGGGTTCGTACACGGTGGAACTCCGCAATCCGGCAGGATCCGTGACCAGTGAACCCACCGTGGTCCGGGTCCTCCGTGGCACGCGGGAAGCGCCCATCGTCCGTTTCCCCGCCGGTGCCGCAATTTCATCCTCACCGGCCCTCGGAGACAACGGAACCCTCTACGTGGGAAGCCACGACGGCAGGCTGTACGCTTGGGACTCCGTCTGGGGGCAACAGCGGTGGGAGTTCCGATCCGGAGATGCGGTGGAATCCTCCCCCGCACTCGGAGCCGATGGCACGGTGTTCTTCGGGAGCAACGACCACCACGTCTACGCCATCGACGGGACCACGGGGGCGTTGAAATGGCGCTTCGCCACCGGAGACAGGGTTTGCACCTCGCCCGCGGTGGGCTCCGACGGCACGGTCTACATCGGGAGCAACGACAGGAACCTCTACGCGCTCGACGGCTCCACCGGCGCGAAGAAATGGTCGTTCACAACCGGCGGACCGGTCGAATCGTCCGCTGCGCTGGGTGCCGATGGAACGGTCTGCTTCGGCAGCTCCGATGCGAAGGTCTATGCCCTGGATGGCAGGACCGGGACGAAGAAATGGGACCTCACGACCGGGGCGGAAGTCTCCTCCTCACCCGCGATCGGAGCCGATGGGACCGTCTACGTGGGGAGTGTCGACCATCGGGTCTATGCCCTGGACGGGCGCACGGGTGCCAAAAAGTGGGAATTCCTGACCGGAGGCCCGGTCTGGGCATCCCCGACCCTCGACCCGCATGGGAACGTCTATGTCGGGTCGGATGACTCCAGGCTGCATGCCCTGGACGCCGCGACGGGCGCGCTGAAGTGGCAGTTCCGGGCAGGCGACCGGATCGCCGGATCCGCCTCGGTTGGTTCGGATGGCACGATCTACGTCGGCAGCGTTGACCACAAGGTCCATGCGCTGGAGGCGCGTACGGGATCCAAGAAGTGGGACTCCAAGACCGGTGGCATCATCCGGTCGTCCCCGGCGCTGGCGAAGGATGGGACGGTCTATGTCGGAAGCGGCGACGGACTGCTGTACGGGTTCGCCACCGAGTCGCTGGACCTGGCCGCGTCTCCCTGGCCGCGCTTCCGCGCCGGAAACCGGTCCCGAGGCCGGGTTGAAGCTTCCGTCCTGATCCAGGCGTCCAGGGCCGAGTTGCTGGTCTCGGTGGGAGACCGTGTGGTGTTGGAGACCTCCGTCTCAGCCCCGGCGACGGCCCGTCTCCAATGGTTCAAGGACTCCCAACCGCTCCAGGGTGCCACTCTTCCGACGTTTTCGATCCCCGCCGCGCAATCGACCGACGGAGGCCTCTACAGCCTCACCGGCTTTCTTCCCGACGGCCGTTCCTCATCGATCGAGATCCGACTTGAAGTCCGGATCCCGCCGCCGCAAATCGTCCTCCAACCCCAAGGAGGGCGCTTCGCTGAAGGCACCGCCGATGCCGTGCTCGTCGCGGAGGCGGCGTGGGTCGATCGATTCCAGTGGTACTTCAACGGATCCCTCCTCCCCGACGCGACCAACAGCACCCTGAAACTGCCCCTGCTGAGACCCGCCGATTCCGGCGCCTACACCGTCCGGGTCACGGGCACCGGTGGGATCGAGATCGTCAGCGAGGCCGCCAGGATCGAGGTCTTTCGCCAGGCGCCCGGTGGCACTGTCTGGCGGTTCAAGGCCAGGGATGCCATCGCGTCGTCCCCCGCCATCGGCGCGGATGGCACCCTGTTTGTCGGCAGCAACGACACGCGCGTCCATGCCATCGATGGGAGCACGGGAACGGAACGGTGGAGTTTCCAGACCGGCGGGCGGGTCACGGCCTCACCAACCGTCGGTCCTGACGACACGGTCTATGTCGGGAGCGAGGACACCCGCATCTACGCGCTCGATGGCGCCACCGGGACCAAGCGCTGGGAGTACCCAACCGGTGGAGCGGTCGTCGCGTCCCCTGCGATGGGAGTGGACGGCACCATCTATGTCGGCAGCCAGGACACCAAGGTCCATGCCATCCACGGGGGATCGGGAGCCAGGCGCTGGGAGTATCCCACCGGCGCGGCGATCCGGTCGTCACCGGCCCTCGGCGTCGATGGCACCGTCTATGTCGGATCCGTCGATGGCTGGGTCCATGCGTTGGATGGCGCAACCGGCACGAACCGCTGGAAGTTCGCCACCGGGGGGCCCATCCATGGGTCACCCGCCCTCGGTGCCGATGGCACCGTGTATCTCGGAAGCGGCGATCGCAAGATCTACGCGCTGTCCGGCGCCACAGGGACCAAGCGATGGGAGCATGCCACCGGAGGAGCCATCCTCGGGTCGCCTGCGATCGGCCCGGACGGCACCCTCTATCTCGGCAGCGACGATCAACGGATTTATGCCATCGATTGCCACAGCGGC
>JBIKMQ010000209.1:0-5003 GCA_044359215.1 Candidatus Chromulinivoraceae bacterium | reverse complement strand
GCCGGTCTTGGCGTCGAAGGCGCTCAGGGTCGATGACTCCTCGTTGTCGTTCACCACATAGACTCGGCCCTGGTGCAGCACCGGGGAGGCGGAGGTGCCCCAGCCATAGCGCATCTTCCGGGGTTGCAGCGGCTGGGACCAGATCACCTTGCCTTGGAGATCGAGGCAGAAGAGGCCCACGGACCCGAACAGGACGTAGAGGTGCTTGCCATCGGTGACCGGGGTCTCGGAGGCGTAGCTGTTCTTGAGGTGGATGGGCGTGGTCGGCACCGCCCCGTGAAGCTCGGTGCTCCAGAGGATCTTGCCCGAGTCGCGGTCGAGGCACAGGGCCATCCAGCGCTGGCGGTGCTTCGGTGGCTCCGGGCGGTCCCCGCCGAAATACAGGCCCTTCTTCGGGGCCTCCAGGTCTCCCTCGCTCACCGCCGTGGTGAGGAACACCCGTTTCCCCCACACGATGGGCGACGACCATCCCCGCCCAGGAACCTGCGCCCGCCAGGCGACATTGGTCTCCGGGCCCCAGACCAGTGGCAGTCGCCCCGAGCTGCCGACGCCCCGGCTCTCGGCCCCGCGGAACTGGGGCCAGTTCGACTGGGCGGCGGTGCTCAGGGCGAATCCCAGGAACACTCCGGCCAAGAACTGGCGAGCGATCCGGATTCCCCACGCGCCTGCGGTCGTCGTCATGCGCCTTGGCTAACGGCCTGCGCGACGGCAGGCAACCTCCATCGGCGGTAGGCCCACCGGTTCCGGGCCTGCCCTGCTAGGCGAGCACCGGGCGCACCACCTCGCCGGAGACATCGGTGAGGCGGAAGTCGCGGCCCGCGTGGCGGTAGGTGAGGCGTTCGTGGTCGAAGCCCAGCAGGTGGAGCATCGTGGCGTGCAGGTCATGCACGCTCACGGGGTTCTCGACGGCGCGGAAGCCGAACTCGTCGGTGGCCCCGTGGGCCGTGCCCCCGCGCACGCCGCCGCCCGCCAGCCAGACGCTGAACCCGTAGTGGTTGTGGTCGCGGCCGAGCTTCGATTTTCCGCTGTCGCCGAGTTCCACCGAGGGCGTGCGCCCGAACTCGCCGCCCCAGAGGATGAGCGTGTCGTCGAAGAGGCCACGCTGCTTGAGGTCGGTCATGAAGGCGGCGATGGGACCGTCGATCTCGCCGGCCTGCCGGCGGACGTTCGCCTCGATGTTGTCGTGGTGGTCCCAGGGCTGTCCGGCCCCGTGCCAGAGCTGCACGACCCGCACCCCGCGCTCGAGCAGCCGCCGGGCGATCAGCGTCTGCCGGCCGTGGACCGTGTCGCCGTACATCGCCCGGATGGATTCCGGCTCGCGGGACAGGTCGAAGGCGTCGCTGGCCTCCATCTGCATGCGGAAGGCCAGCTCGAAGGACTCGATGCGCGCCTCGAGCCGGGGATCCGAGGCGTGGTCCTGCCGGTGGGCGTCGTTCAGCGAGGCCAGCAGGTCGAGTTGTCGGCGCTGCACGTCGCGGGTGGCGTGCGGGCTGCGGATGTTCTCGATGAGCCGGTCCACCTCCCGGTGCTTGGGGTCCACGAAGGTTCCCTGGAACACCCCGGGCAGGAAGGCCGACTGCCAGTTCTCGGAGTCCTTGATGGGCAGGCCGCCGGGACAGAGCGCCACGAAGCCGGGCAGGTTCCGGTTCTCGGTGCCAAGGCCGTAGAGGGTCCAGGCCCCGAAGCTGGGGCGGGGCTGCACGCTGTCGCCGCAGTTCATCAGCATGAGCGAGGGCTCGTGGTTCGGCACCTGCGCGTGCATCGACCGGATGACGGCGATGTCGTCGGCATGCGCGGCGGTCCGGGCGAAGACCTCGCTGATCTCGAGGCCGCTGCGGCCATGGCGCGAGAACCGGAAGGGCGACGGCAGGGCCGCGCCGGTCTTGCGCTCGGTGCGCAGGTACTGGCCGGGCAGCGGCTGGCCCGCGTACTTCGCCAGCGCCGGCTTGGGATCGAAGGTGTCCACCTGCGAGGGCCCGCCATTGAGGAAGAAATGAACCACCCGCCGGGCCTTCGGCGCGAAGTGCGGTGATTTCGGTGCCAGCGGGGACAGTCCGGACAGCCCCTCGGGCGTGCCGGTGGCCGGGGCCGGGGTCGGGTCGCCGAGGGTCTGCAGCGACAGCGCGCCCAGGCCCAGGCCGGTGCGGGTGAGGAAGTCCCGGCGGCTCAGGGCCGACCGAGGCCGGTTCCAAGAAGGGGGCCGCGACGACGAGGAGAGGAAGGTGGACATGGCGGCAGGGGTCAGTCGGCGAAGGCGAACTCGTTGGTGAGCAGCAGCACCTGGGCGTACTGCTCCCAGGGCTCCAGCCGGGGGGGCGGCGGTCCGACCTCGGGCCGCACCGGGCGGTCGGGGTCGCGCTCGGCGACGTTCACGAAGCGCAGCCCGGCGGCGATCTCGTCGGTCCGGGCCTCGCGCTGGAAGAGCCGCCGGTGCAGGTGCCGGATGCGGTCCTCCGGCGACAACGGCGCGACGGTCCGTGCCAGCACCCGGGCCCGGTTGGCGGCGAACGGGCCGTTGAGGAAGAAGAGTCCCTGCTGGGGCACGGTGGTTTCGTGGCGCACCGCCACGTGCAGGTCGGGGTTGGCGAAGTCGAAGGTGCGCAGGACCCCGGGCAGGAACTGGCGATCCACCAGGCCATAGACCGAGCGGCGTCGGTTGGATGGTTCCAGCAGGCCCGCCGGCTGCCCGCCGATCCGGGCCTCAAGCTCGCCGGTGACGGCCAGCTGGGCGTCGCGCAGCTGCTCGAAGTCGAGCCGTCGCAGCGGGAAGGAGGCGAGCAGGCGGTTGTCGGGATCGAGCCGGCGGATCCTGGCCCGCTCCTCGTCGGACCACGGGGCCCGTCCGGACGAGGCCCGCTGGTAGGCGTCGCTGGAGACGATGAGCCGGTGGAGGGCCTTGAGGCTCCAGCCCGAGTCGATGAAGCGGCGGGCCAGCCAGTCGAGCAGCTCCGGATGGCTCGGGGACTCGGCGCGCAGGCCCCAGTCGCTGGGCGTCTTGACGAGGCCCGTGCCGAAGTGGTGGTGCCAGACGCGGTTGACCATCACGCGGGCGGTGAGCGGGTTGTCGGGCGAGGCGATGGCGTGCGCGAGGTCGAGCCGACCGTTGCCATGGGCGAAGGGGCGGCGCCCGGGACCGGAGAGCACCTCGAGGAACCGTCGCGGCACCTCCGGGCCGGGCTGTGATGGGCTGCCGCGGCGGAAGACCACGGGCAGGGGTTCCGGGGGCCGCTCGGCCAGCACGAGGGCCGCGCGCACACCCAGGGCGATGAGGCGGCGGTCCACCGCGCCCTGGAGCTGCCAGAGTTCCTCGGTGACCTGGGTGGGATAGAGGTACTCGGTGTTCACCATGCCGGTGTCCGGCACGGTCGTGGGCGAGGCCGGGTCGTGCAGGAATCGCTCGAGCGCCTCGTCCGCCGGGTCGGGCGGGAGCGTCGGCGGGGCCGCTGGACCCGTGGGCTTCGGGGTCTTTGCCAGCGCCTCCGCGCGGGCCTGGGCCTCGTTCTCCGCGCCGGTGAAGAGTTCGCCGTAGCGCCGGGCGACCTCGGTCCGCGACCGCGGCGCCCGCGAGAAGGCCTTCGCCACCCGTGGGTTCCATCCCCGGGCGAGGTGACCGGAGGCGTCGAGGGCACGGGCGGCGGCGGCGGGCCAGTCGGTGTCGGACAGGGCGGCCAGGTCCATGACCAGGATCCGCCAGGGTCCGAAGATGGGGTGATCGGGTGTGGCCACGACCTTGAGGTGGTCGCGCCACCGGCGCACGGCCATGGGGATGATGTCGGCGGCGGAGAGGATCTGGTCGAAGCCCTCTTCGGGGTAGTCCTTCGGGTTGAGCTGGGCGGCCAGGTACTCGCCGGTGCGCTGACGCAGCCGGGTGGTGGCCTCGCCGCGTCGCAGGGCCAGCTGGTCGCTGAACTTCTTGCGCAGGGCCGCCAGCTCCGCATCCACGGGCTCGTCCAGGGGGATCAGCCTGTCGTCGTTGCCCCGCAGCACGCCGTAGAGCGAGTAGTAGTCGGCCGTGGGGATGGGGTCGTACTTGTGGTCGTGGCAGCGGGCGCAGGCGACGGTGAGCCCGAGGGTGCCCCGGGTGATGACGTCGATGCGGTCGTCGATGATGTCGTGGGTGACGCCGAGGAACCGCCGTCCGCCGGTGAGGAACCCCATGGCCGCGAGGTCGGGGGAGCCGGCCGGGACGAGCTGGTCGGCGGCGAGCTGGAGCCGCAGGAACCGGTCGTAGGGAAGGTCGGCGTTGAGGGCGCCCACGACCCAGTCGCGGTAGGTGCTGGCGTGGACGAAGCGGGATTCCTCGCGGGCGTAGACGTAGCCCTTGGTGTCGGAGTAGCGGGCGACGTCGAGCCAGTGCCGGCCCCAGCGCTCGCCGTACCTGGGCGAGGCGAGCAGGCGGTCGATCAGGCGTCCGGTCGCACCGGCGCGGTCGCGGGCGGCCTCGGTGGTGAAGCGGTCGACTTCGGCGGGCTCCGGCGGCAGGCCGGTGAGGTCGAGGCTGAGGCGCCGGATCACGGTGCGCGGATCGGCCTGGGGTGCGGGGGCGATGCCCGCGCGCTCGAGCCGGGTCTGCAGGAACCGGTCGATGGGGTGATCCGGTCGCGCTCGGGTGCGGGCTTCCGGGACCTCGACCCTGCGGAGGGGCTGGAAGGCCCAGTGCTCGCGGGCGTTGTCGGGTGGCCGGACGGCGGCTTGGGCGAAGGGACCTGCGAGTCCGGCGAGCAGCA
Organism: Candidatus Chromulinivoraceae bacterium; assembly: GCA_044359215.1. GTDB lineage: Bacteria > Verrucomicrobiota > Verrucomicrobiia > Limisphaerales > UBA9464 > SXXZ01. Next base: position 276 of record JBIKMQ010000209.1, on the reverse strand, counting down.
GCAAGAGGATCCCCACCATCGCGGGGATGCCTGCCAGGACGCGGGTCGGGTCTCCGGGGATCACGTTGGGAACCTACCTCAAGCCGATTGTCCGCGCCATCGTGCAAGTGGGCTCCGCGGGTTCAGTCCGCGCTCGCGGGGAACGTTGGGACAGGAGGGGCTCTCCAGCGCTGTCGCGCTGGGGGGACCAGGATGTCGACGTTCCTACGCTCGCAGCGGACCGATCCCGCTCCGCTGGGGTTTTGGAAGGGCTCCGCGGGTTCAGTCCGCGCTCGC
>JBIKMQ010000208.1:0-5016 GCA_044359215.1 Candidatus Chromulinivoraceae bacterium | reverse complement strand
GTCTCCGCACTCTCGCCATCCAGGGCGGACAGCTCGGGCACCGCCGATTGCATGCGGTAGGCCAGCTCGTGGTTGGCGATGGCGCTCTCGACCGCCTCGGCGCCCGTCTCGTGCGCGAAGGCCGAGTCGAGCCGGCCGATCAGGTGGCGCTTGCGCTGCTGGAGCGCATCGGGATCGCGGGGGGTGGCGTCGGCAATGGTCTCACCCCGGGGCCGCAGGATGGATCCCTGGTGGCGCGCCGGCAGGAACCCGGCCGAGAAGCAGTCGAGGCCGCCCGGCGGAACCAGCCCTCCCTCCACCACCACGAAGCCCGGCAAATTGTCGTTCTCGCTGCCCAGGCCGTAGGACATCCAGGCCCCCATGGACGGCCGACCGGGAATGCCCAGGCCGGTGTGCAGGAAGTAGTTGGCGTTGGTGTGCTCGCTGAAGTTGCTGGTCATCGAGCGGACGACGCACAACTCGTCGGCCACGGTGCGCAGGCGCGGGAACAACTCGGAAATGGGCAGGCCCGACTGGCCGCACTGCGCGAACTTCCACGGCGAGGCCAGGGTGTTGCCGTTGTTGTTGAACTGCGTGGGCGCCATGGGCAGCGGGAAGGGCTTGCCATGGTAGTCGGCCAGGCGCGGCTTGGGATCGAAGGTGTCCATCTGCGCCGGGCCGCCGTCCTGGTAGAGGAAGATCACGCTGCGCGCCCTGGCCCGCGCATGGGTGGCCGCCAAGGCCCGGGATTCGCTCGCCGCCGCGAGGGCCGCCCCGGCCGAGCCGAAGAGGCCTCCGAGCGCCAGCAAGCCCAGGCCGCTGCCCGAGGCCGCCAAGAGTTCACGTCGGCTCAGGGGCACCGGGCGGGTGCGTCCGCAGGGATGGGTCCGGGGGGCGTTCATCGGAGGAAGACGAATTCCTTGGAGGCGAAAAGGGCGTGGGCCAGGGCCGCATAGGCCGATCGCTCGCGGGCCACCAGAGGCTTGGCGGACGCGGAGGCGCGCTCATCGGCCAGGAACCCGAGGGCCAGGCGGACCTCGTCCTCCTTCGGTTCACGCGAGAAGGCCGAGAGCCACAGTCTCTCGATCCGCGCCCGGTCGCCGTCTGGCGTCGGCGCCGGCGAGACATCCGCGGAAGGCACGAGCCTCTCGGCCCAGCGTTCGGCCATGAGGTGGACCAGTTCGCTGTTCATCAGCGCCAGCGCCTGGGCGGGCACATTGGAGGCGTGGCGGCGGCCACAGGTGGTCGCCGGAGCGGGCTGGTCGAAGGCCTGCAGGAAAGGGTCGAGGAAGTTGCGGCGGGTCTCCACGTAGACGCTGCGGCGGCGCGCCCCGTCGACCGGGCCGGACTTGCCCGGCCGGCCGCGGCCCTGCATGTGCTCGGTCAGGCGCGCGGGCACGCTGGTGCCGCCCACGGTGCGGTCGAGGGTGCCCGAGGCCGCGAGCATCGCGTCGCGGATCTGCTCGGCGTCGAGCCGGCGTGCCGGCATCGGCGACCACACCTCGGCCGGGGCCTCGCCGGGATCGGCGGCGGCCCGGTAGGCACGGGACAGCACGAGGTCTCGGAGGAGTTGCTTGAAGGTCTGTCCCCGGGCCAGTCGCGATGCGAGGTGGTCGAGCAACTCGGGGCTCCAGGGCGTGCCGCCCAGCTGGCCGAAGTCGTCCGGGGTGTCGACAATCCCCCGCCCGAAGAGCTTGAGCCAGATGCGGTTGGCCGTGGTGCGCCAGAGGAAGGGCCGGCGTGGATCGGTCAACGCCTCCACCAGCGTCCGGCGGCCGCTGCCGGCAACCGGTTGGCGGGCGTCGAGGCCCAGCAACGAGAGGCGGGCCAGCGGGGCGGGTTCGCCATAGCGGTGGGCCGCACCGCGCACATGGACGGGCTCATCCAGCGAGCCCCCCTCGTCCGCCAGAAGGGCCCGGATCGGCGGGGCGCAGGCCAGCAGGGCATCGCGCGCCGTGACCACCCGGGTACGGGCCTCGGCCAGTCCGGGCGCCGACGGGTTCCACCCGGTGGCCGGACCATCGGCATCCCACGCCTCGGCCGGCGGCGGGGTGGCCGCGTCGCTCATGAGGATCGCATCGATCTCGATCCAGCCCGGCCCATCGTCCTGCACCTCGAAGTGCACCCGCTCGCCCTGGTAGCGCGAGAAATCGAAGGTCTCGATGCGCCAGGCGACGTCGCGCGGATCCTTGGCCGCCTCGGCGCCCTCGGCGCGGGGCAGTCGGCGACGAAACCCCTCGAAGAGCAGGCTGGCATGCTTGTCGAGCCAGTAGTTGTCGACCACGGCGCGGAAGGCGGCATCGCTGCCGCGCAGGCGCAGGTGGAAGTAGCGCTTGGAGATCGTTTGGTCGGCCGACCGGGCGCTGCCGGCCAACGGCAGGGCGAGGCGGGCACTGTCCAGCGTGCCGGTCTCGGCCGGCCGCAGGGCTCCGGAGGCATCCAGCGCCAGCAACGATCCGGAGCCGTCGAAGGCCCGACCCGAGCGCGACCACGCCGCCCCGCCCCGGGCCACGTCGTCGAGCACCACGACGCCCGACGGCGACACCGGCCGGGTGGAAGCCACCACCCCGGAACGCTGCACCGCCTCCTCAATGGCCTCGCGGGCGGCGGCGGCGCGCGCCGGGGTCCGCGCATCGGCATCGAGGAACCCCTCGATGCGCCGGGTGTTCCGGGCGACCCCGAACAGGGCGTAGAAGTCCCGCGCGGGGATCGGGTCGAACTTGTGGTCGTGGCAGCGCGAGCAGGCGATCGACAGGCCGAAGAGGCTGCGCCCCGCGACATCGACAGCCCCGGCCAACCGGTCGGCCTCGTCCTGCCGGACATCCACCGGGGCGTGCGTGGCGGGCCCCAGGAACCACCAGGCCGTGCCGAGCGGCGCGGCGTTGGGGAGGCCCAGGCCGGGCCGGGGCGGCAGCAGGTCGCCCGCGATCTGCTCGGCGACAAACCGGGCCGGGGCGACATCGGAATTGAAGGCCTCGACCACGTAGTCGCGGTAGCGCCACGCGTGGGGAATCTCGAAGTCGAACTCGTGGGCCATCGTCTCGGCGAATCGGGCCAGATCGAGCCAGTGACGGCCCCAGCGCTCCCCGAAGGCCGCGTCAGCCAGGTACCGGTCGACCTGCCGCGCCAGGCGTGCGGGATCGCGGTCGGCCACGAAGGACCGAACCTCTTCGGGTGTCGGCGGCAGGCCGCGCAAGTCGTAGGACAACCGACGCAGCAGCGCCGCCGGATCGACATCCCGTGCCGGAGCCTGAAGGCCGGCCACCTCGCGGTTGGCCAGCACGAAGGCATCGATGGCGTTCGCGCACCAGGCGGCGTCGCGGACCGTCGGCACGGGCGGATCCTGCAGCGCCCGGAACGCCCAAGGCTCGGCGTAGGCGGCCCCGGCCTGGATCCATTGCTCGAGGGTCTGCACCTCGGCCGGCGTCAGCGGTTCGCCCTTGGGTGGCATGCGCTCGTCCAGATCGGCGTGGGTCACGCGGGCCAGCAGGGCGCTGGCGGCGGGCTTGCCCGGCACGATGGCCACCACCCCGGACTTCAGCGCCGACGTGGCCCCGTCGAAGGTGTCGAGCCGCAACCCCGACTTGCGCGCTTCCGCATCCGGCCCGTGGCAGGAGTAGCACTTGGCCGCCAGGATGGGCCGGACGGCCCGGCTGAAATCCGGCCCCGGGGCGGCCACAGCGGCCAGCGTCAGCAGGAACCCGGACAGGCCGGCTGCCAGCCCTGCCGCCAAGGACCGACCGGTGGACCCGAGCCGGGCATGCCGGCCGGTGCGGACCGGGATTCGGCCAAGTCCCTTCAGGGAGGCAACGGAGGACATGCCCAAAGGCTAACATCGAACCGGGCGCGAGGAAATGCCCCAATGCCTCGGATCAATTCCGTGAATGGATCGGATTGGCCACTCGAGGGAGCACCCCCTGACGCGGTCCGGAGGCCTGTTTGGGTTTCCCCTGGGAGGTCCGAGCACGGCATCCTGTCCTCACATTGTCCATGAACCCGGAACCCGCCTCCATCTCCCGACCTCGGAACCGGGGCCGACTCGGTCTCTGGGGTCTTCGACTGCTGCTTCCCTGCTGGTTGATGGCGGCCTGCTCCCCACCCGCCGATCAAACCCCGGACACGGCCCCTCCGACCGGATCCACGCCTGCCAAACACCGTGTTCCGATGGTATCCGACGACCTTCCCGCCGGTGCGACAGGGGCCGCTCCGACGCTCCAGACGGTGGCGACTTCCGAGGGTCCCCTGGTGCTCGGCGAGGTGGACAACGGGTTCCGGAAGGTTCCCATCCCGCTGGGGGCCGACCACGGATTCCTGGTAATGAACGCGGGCGACGAGGACCAGCCGTCGCCCCGGATCGCCCTGGGGCGAAAGGATCGGCGCGAGGTGGTCGCCTTCGCTTCGATCGCCGACTTCGAGGCGGCGCTCCGACGGATTCCCACCAGCACCCTGCTGCATCGTCACGACCGGTGCCTGCGTCCGGCCTCCAGCGGTCTTGAGGCGGCGTTCCTGGAGGGCGTGGAGCAGGCCCTCGCGCGGTCCGGCGTCCAGGTGGCGCCGGACACGGTGGTCACCTGCCTCTGCGGGCGTTGAGACGGCGGCCGGCCGGCCGGCGGACCGTCAGGCGGACGCCCCAGACGCCCCAGATGGCCCAGACGCCCCAGATGGCCCAGATGGCCCGGACGATGAAAGGGGCTCCGGCTCGGCCAGCAACCGGGCACAGTACCAGAGCATGCGGGGCAAATGGAACGGGCCCTTGAAGCGGTTGCCCTTGGCCGGTTGCGACACGGTGCCGTCGCGGTGCAGGTACCCGAACCACTCGCCGTGCACGGGGTCGGGGAAATGCCGAAAGCTCCACGCGTGCACCCTTTGGTGCCGCTCGGCGAACCGGGCCTCGCCGGTCATCCGCCACGCCAGGGCCGTGGCGATGATCGCCTCGCAATGCGGCCACCAGAACTTCATGTCATGCCAATACTCCTGCACCGGAAGCCCGCGCAGGTCGGTGAAGTACCGCAGGCCTCCCGGGCCGTCGTCCCAACC
>JBIKMQ010000207.1:0-5026 GCA_044359215.1 Candidatus Chromulinivoraceae bacterium | reverse complement strand
CACGAGATCGATGCCGTGGAGCTGGCTGAACTTCACGCCATAGGGATTCTCGGAGACCTCCTTGTTCATGACGATGTGCTCCTTGAAGCGGATCTCGGAGCCCACCTTCGACTGCTCGTACCACGCCAGGCCGTAGCCATGGGCCGCGAGGCTGGTGATCACGTCGTTGAGCCCGTCGCCGTTGACGTCGTAGGCGTACATCTGGGCGCCGCCGAGGCCGAAGGCCACCGGGTGGTGCCGCCACACCGGGTCGCCGGCCAGCGAGGCGGGCTGTTCCCACCAGCCGTCCTTCTCGAGCAGGTCCATCCGGCCGTCGCCGTTGACGTCACCCACCCCGAGGCCGTGGGTGAAGCGGTGGTATTTCTTGTCGGGGGAGAGCGGATGCCAGGTGAAGGGAGCCGTGGGGTGCTTCGGGTCGGGCGAGGCGTAGCCGTAGCGCCCCTTGCTGGAGCAGACGATCTCCGGTCGGCCGTCGCCGGTGAGGTCCACCCACCGCGGCGACTCGTTGTCGGTCACGTCGAGGGCGACATGGCGCTTCCAGTGACCTGTGCCCCCCTTGCCCGGGTTCTCGAACCACCACGAGTTCTCGCCGGGAAAACCGAGGATGAGGATGTCGGCCCAGCCATCGCCGTTGAAGTCGTGGGAATGCGCGAAGAAGTTGGCGCTGTATTCGTTCTCGTTGCCCAGACCGCCCTTGTAGCCGCGGAAGGTCACCTCGGTACCGTTGCGCCTGCTCTTCGAGACGCGGTCGGCGGGGGCGTACTCATGCCGCACCTTGAAGGTCGGCCCCTCGTACCAGAACGGACCGGAGACCACGTCGTTGACGCCATCGCGGTTGATGTCGGCAAAGCACGCGCCCTCCGCCCAGAACTCGTCGGTCAGCACCTGCTTGGAGAAGGTGTGGAGCCGGGGCGTCGAGCCGGCGGAACCGAGGCCGGCGCAACCGCCCGCCAGCAGGCCGGCGGCAACGGCGGCGGCGCAGGCGACACGGAAGGGATCGAAGGAGGAACGGAGGTGCATGGGCCCCTTGTCGCGGTCGCCCGTCCGGAGGTCAAGGCGTGATTGCCGGACGGGTCCAGGGCCCGGCTTCCGAAGCCGTGAAAAGAGCTCGCGGACCCGACAAAATGGTTCACGCACCCGCCTTCCGGTCGATAGGCTTGGCGGCATGGCCGAGCCATCCGCCCGCCCCGGAGCCCGCACCCACCATGGCATCGCCGTGTCGGATGGGGTCGCGCATGCCCGGATCCTTCGGGTCGGGCAGGCCCGGCGCCAGATTTCGCGGGAGCCCCTCGCCGCCGGGGCGGTCGAGGCGGAGGTCGAGCGGCTGAACCAGGCCCTGCTGGGGACACGCCAGGACATCCAGAAGGTGCGGGACCAGGTGTCGGCGGCCATGGGGGCGGCCGAGGCGGGCCTCTTCGAGGCGCACCTGCTGGTGCTGGAGGACTCGACCCTGCTCAACGAGGTGCTGCGCAAGATCCGGACCGACCGGCTCGGCGCGGAGGCCGCCTTCCACGACGTGTTCGAGAAATACGTCTCGGTGCTGGAAGCCGTGGACGATGCCTACCTCCGGGAACGGGCGGCCGACCTTCGCGACCTGTCCGGGCGGGTGTTGGACCACCTGTCGGGAGCGGTCCAGGAGCAGGACCTCCAGCACCTGCCCGAGCCCTCCATCGTCGTCGCGCACGACCTCGCCCCGAGCGTGACGGCGCTGCTCGACCGCAAGAACGTCCTGGGCTTCGCCACGGAGGCCGGCGGCAAGACCAGCCACACGGCGATCATGGCCCGCAAGATGGGCATCCCCGCCGTGGTGGGGCTGGGACCGCTGCTCGAGTCGATCCAGGACGGCGAGTACGCCCTGCTCGACGGGCATGGCGGCCTGCTGACCATCAACCCGACCGACCAGACCCTCTTCGAGTACGGCCAGCTCAAGCAGCGGCGGGCCCTGTTCGAGGAGAAGCTGGCCCTGCTGCGCGAGCAGCCGGCGGTCACCCTCGACGGTCACCGGATCACGCTGGCGGCCAACATCGAGGGCCCGGAGGACATGGCCGCGGTGCAGGCCAGCGGGGCACATGGCATCGGGCTCTTCCGAACCGAGTTCCTCTTCCTCAACCGCAGCCAACCACCCGGCGAGGCGGAGCAGTTCGAGGCGTACCGCACGGTGGCCTCGCAGACGCGGCCGGGGCAGGAGGCCATCCTCCGCACGCTCGACCTCGGGGGCGACAAGATGCCGGGCGACCTCCACCGCTCCGGTGAGCCCAACCCGTTCCTGGGCTGGCGGGCCATCCGCATCAGCCTCGACTGCCCGGACCTGCTGCGCAGCCAGTTCCGGGCGATGCTCCGGGCCGGGTGCCATGGCCGGGTGCGGATCCTCCTGCCGATGGTCTCCGGCCTCGAGGAACTGCGGGCCGCCCGTGCGATCCTCGAGTCCTGCCGGCAGGAGCTGAAGGCGGAGGGCCTGCCCTTCGGGGAGCCGGTTCCCGTGGGCGTGATGATCGAGATCCCCTCGGCCGCCCTGATCGCCGAGGACCTCGCCCGCGAATCGGACTTTTTCAGCATCGGCACCAACGACCTGACCGGATACACGCTGGCCGTGGACCGCCTGAACGAACGGGTCGCCCGACTCTACCAGCCGACCCACCCGGCCGTCGTGAGGCTCATCCACGCCACGGTGCAGGCCGCGCGTCGGCACGGCCGTCCGGTGGGGGTCTGCGGCGAGATGGCGGGCGAACCGGCGCTGGTGCCGCTGTTGATCGGCCTGGGCGTGGACGAACTGAGCGTCACGCCCGCACTGATCCCGGCCGTGAAATTCCTGCTGCGCCGGCTGCGTCTTTCCGAGGCCCGGGAGCTGGCCGAATGGGCCCTCGGCTGCAGCATCGGCTCGGAGATCCACCGCCGCAGCCGCGAGGTGGCCGTGGCGGCCGCGCCCAACCTCTTCGCCGAGCGCTGAGCCTCAGCCTGCCGACCTCGGGAAGGCGCACCGCAACGACGGACGGGCGATGAGCCCCCACTGCCACAAGGGGACCAGGAGGAACCACTTCCGGGCGTCGTGGAATCCGGGCAGGAAGAGGAACGCGTAACCGTGCGCCAGCAGGCCAAGCAGGGCCGCCGCCGAGGTGAACCAGGCCAGGCGGCGCACCCCGGGGGCGTGGCGCCCCCTCCATCCGGCCACCAGCACGAGGAAGAACGGCAGGATGCCCCACGGAAGGAGCAACCCGTAGATCGGCGACCCGGTGCGGCCCGGCTCGGAGATGAGCGTGGTGAAGATCCCCGCCGGGAGCCCACCCGCCAGCGCCGCGCACAGCAGGAACACGAAGTCGGGGGGCAACTGGTGCTCGGAAGGGCGCCCCGCATCGGGGTCGACCGGATCGACCGGATCGGCGGACCCTGGCTGCCCCGGGTGGGACCCCGCGGGATCGGGGAGCGGCTCGGACGATGGACTCATGGGCCGAAGGCTGGCCTCCAATGGCCGAGCCGGCAACCCGGCGCTCCCGGCACACCCGAGGGTCATTCGCTGCTCACGCCCCGCCCAGGCGGCGGCCTGGGGTCCCGCCCCTCAACCGTTCCGGCCGAGGGCCTGGACCGTCTCCTCCAGGCTGGCCACATCGCAGACGTTGAAGGCCTGGGCGGATTTGTCGATCCGCCTCAGGAATCCGGTCAGGGCCGTGCCTGGTCCCAGCTCGATGAACCGCGTGAAGCCCTGTGCCAACAGGTGACGCATGCCGGCCTCCCAGCGCACCGAGGAAGTCACCTGGTCGACCAGCACCTGCGGGATCGACGCGGCCGCGCCGTGCGGCAGGGCCGTGACGTTGGAGATCACCGGAACCTTGGCATCTTGGAAGCGGATCCCGGCCAGGGCCCCGGCCAGACGGGGCTGGGCCGACGCCATCAACGGCGAGTGGTAGGCGCCGGCCACGGCCAGGGGGATCGCCTTCTTGGCTCCGCGCGCCTTGGCCGCCTCGACCGCGGCCGGGATGCGCTCGGAGGCCCCCGAGATCACGATCTGGCCCGGGCAGTTGAGGTTGGCCAGCGTCACCCCGGTGGCCTCGCAGACCTCCCGGCAAGGTCCCTCGTCGAGGCCGATCACGGCGGCCATCCCGCCTCGGGTCGCCTCGCAGGCCTCCTGCATGAAGCGCCCGCGCAGCCGGGTGACCGTCAGGCCCTCCTCGAACGACATCGCCCCGGCGGCGGCCAGCGCGGTGAATTCGCCGAGCGACAGACCGGCCGTCGCGTCGGGCTGCAGCGAAGGCACCCGCTCCTGCAGGAGGCGCATGGCCACCCAGCTCACCAGGAAGATCCCGGGCTGGGCGTTCTCGGTCTGGGTCAGCAAGGGCTCGGGCCCCTCGAAGCAGATCGCCGGCAGATCGTAGCCCAGCACCGCCCTGGCCTGATCGAACAGCCCACGGGCCGTCGGGAACGCCTCCGCCAGATCCTTGCCCATGCCCACCGACTGGGCTCCCTGGCCCGCGAACAGAAACGCCGTCTTCGACATCCCGGGGATCCAACCAGCCCCGCCCCCCTCCGGAAAGCCCCAAACTCCCCGCCCCGGTGTCACCCGGACACCCCCCCACCCATCGCACCCGGCGGGGCGTGGCGGAATGGACAGGCTTCCCATGAAGCCGGAAAGCGCCTACACCGAGGTTTTGCGATGTCACGAGACCAGCGAATCATTCCCCCCGGGGCGACGCTCGGGGTCCTGGGGGGCGGCCAATTGGGGCGAATGTTCGCCATTGCGGCCCGTCGCCTGGGTTACCGGATCCATGTCTTCTGCCCGGAAGGTGACACGCCGGCGGCCCCGGTGGCCGACCGGACCTTCCACGCCCCCTACGAGGATCTCGATGCGGTCCGGGAATTCGCCAAAACGGTGGCCGTGGTGACCTTCGAGTTCGAGAACGTCCCCAGCGCCACCAGCGATGCCTGCGCCGAATGGGTGCCGGTGCGCCCCGATGGGCGGGTGCTGCACATCACCCAGCACCGGCTCCGCGAGAAGGGTTTCCTGAAGGATCAAGGGTTCCCCGTCACCCCGTTC
>JBIKMQ010000206.1:0-5028 GCA_044359215.1 Candidatus Chromulinivoraceae bacterium | reverse complement strand
AGAACGGGGCGAACAACTGGGGCGCAGGCTTCCTGCCGGCGACCTTCCAGGGCACGACCTGGAGCGCCCAGAACCCCGTGCGTCATCTCTCGGCCCCGGGCATCGGCCGGGAGGCCGACGAGGCCGCGCGCCGCCTGCTCGGGCGGCTGAACCAACGGCACCTTGAGCGCAACCCCGGCGACGAGCGCCTGGCCGCGCGCATCGCCAGCTACGAGCTGGCCGCCCGCATGCAGCTCAGCGTGCCCGGGATCAGCGACCTGTCGACCGAGCCCGCCCATGTGCTGCGCGACTACGGGGCCGACGACACGGCCAACCCGCTCAAGGCCGCCTTCGCCCGCAACTGCATCCTCGCCCGGCGGCTCGTCGAGCGGGGCGTGCGCTTCGTGCAGCTCTTCAATGGCGCCTACGCCAGCGGCGGCGAGCTGAACTGGGACGGGCACAACCAGCTCAAGGCCCAGTACGACCGGCACGCGGCGATCCTCGACCAGCCCGCCGCGGCGCTCATCCGGGACCTCGGCCAGCGCGGCCTGCTGACCGACACGCTGGTGGTGTGGTGCACCGAGTTCGGCCGCATGCCCTTCTTCCAGAAGGGCGCCCAGGGGCGGGACCACAATCCCGACGGGTTCACCTGCTGGATGACCGGGGCCGGGGTCCGCCGGGGTGTCAGCCATGGGAGGACCGACGAGCTGGGCCGGGCGGCGGTGGAGGACATCCACCCGCTGTACGACTTCAACGCCACGATCCTGCACCTGCTGGGTCTGGACCACACGCGGCTGACCTTCGAGCACAACGGCATCCAGCGCCGCCTGACCAACGTGGAGGGCGAGGTCATCCGCGGAATCCTGGCCTGAGGCGGCCGGGCCTGAGGCGGTTCGGCTCGTGGCGCTGGACCCGAGGTCCGTCCTTGCCATGAGGGCGCTTCAGGCCTACCGATGCCCCGTCGGAAGCCACGGGGGCCGGACGGTCCCCGGCAACGCCCCAACGCATGTCCCAACCCGTCGAGAACCGCGCCCCCTGGTGGCAGGTGATGGCCATCGGCCGGAATCCCCGCACCACGCTCGTGCGGATGTCCATCACGCTGGTGCTGGTCTTCATCGGGTTCCGGGCCTCCCTCCAGCCGATCCTCGTCCAGGGCATCAGCATGCAGCCCACCTACCAGGAGGGGCAGCGACGGTTCCTGAACAAGCTGGCCTACCGTGCCGCGCCGCCGCAGCGGGGCGACGTCATCGGCATCCGCGAGGCGGGCAAGCAGGTGCTGCTGCTCAAGCGGGTGGTCGGCCTGCCGGGCGAGCGCCTGCGCATCGTGCAGGGCACGGTGCTCATCGACGGGCAGCCCCTCGACGAACCCTACCTGCTGCCCCCGACCAACGGGGTGCGCAACCCGGCCCGCTGGAACGTGCCCGAGCTGCAGCTCGGCCAGGACGAGCACTACGTCATCGGGGACAACCGGTCCATGCGCCAGGCCGACCACTACTTCGGGATCGTGGAACGCAATCGCATCGTCGGCCGCCTCATCCGCCCATGAGCCTGTCCCCGCGCGCGATCCGGGCCACCGGCGGGACCACCCTGCTGCTCCTGGCAGGCCTGGGGCTCTGGGCCCTCATCCCCACCGAGGAGCAGCGCATCCGCAAGGTGCTCGAGCAGGCGCGGGCGGCGGTCTCGGCCGATGGCGCCCCGGGTGGATCGGCACCGGCGGGCGGACCCGGGGGCCCGCTGGCGACCCTCGGGCGGGTGGGGCGGCTGACCCAGTGCCTGACCCGCGACGTGGAGGTGCAGGTGGACGTCTTCGGCGGCCTCTCGGGCAACCTCCAGGGTGTCGAGGAGGTGCGGGCGGCCGCCGCCGGGCTGGTGCAGCACCTGCCGGGCCTGCAGGTGCGCTTCAGCGAGGTAGAGATCCGCGAGGTGGCTCCGCCGGAAGCCCGGGCGACCCTGGTGGCCACCATCGACACGGGCGGCCGGGAGGGCCGCGCGGCCCAGGAGTTCGAGCTGAGGTTCCGCAAGTGGGAAGGCCGGTGGTACATCTCGCGGGTGGCCACGGTGCGCGCCCTGCGCAGCCGGTGACGACCGGCCAAAGCCCTGCTGACAACACGGCCCGGCGCCGATACGGTGCCCCAATGAAGACGCTGCTCATCTTCGCATGCCTGGGGCTTTCCGTGGGTGGAGGCCATCTCTGGGCCATCGCGATCAACTTCCACCTGCCGGTGGTCGTGTCCATCGTCGGCGCCATCGGCACGGTGAGCGGCGGACTCCTGGCGGGCCTGATTGGCGCCGCCGACGAGACCGAGGGCTAAACGGGCCCATCTTTAGGCCCATCTACTGGGGCATTTCCGGGGCCGAGGTCCACCCCGGTTCCGCCGGCGCCCGCTCAGCGGCCGGCCTTGAGCAGGCGGCGCAGGGCCGCCCGGGGATCGGCCACGAGCTCCTCGGTCACCTCGAAGCGGCGGACACGGGCCGAGGGCAGCGCGAACTTAAGGTCGCGGAAGACCCGCTCGCACACGGTCATCAGGCCACGGGCGCCGGTGTTCTCCCGGCCGGCCAGGCGGGCCAGGCTGCGCAGGCCCCCGTCGGTGAAGACCGCCTCGATGCCATAGGCGGCGAAGGCCCGCTCATATTGGCGCACCAGGCTGCTTTCGCTGCGGCGCAGCACGTTGAACAGGTCGTCCTCGTCGAGGCCATGGCAGGCGACCCGCACCGGGAGGCGGCCGACAAACTCGGGCTCGAGCCCGTACTGGATGAAGTCGGCCGTGACCGCCTCGGCCAGGAGCGCGTCGGGGTCGAGCCGTGAGATGCGGGAGAGCGAAGCCCGGGAATCGGCGGAACCGGCCGCGCCGGCCTCCCCCAGCATGCGGGAGCGGATGCGCTGGTCGAGGCCGGCGAAGGCACCGCTGACGATGAAGAGGATGTGCCGGGTGTTGATGGTCTCGGGCTGCGCCGAGGCGTTGCCACGCATGGCCGACATCGCGTTCTGGATCTGGGCGTTCATGTCGTTGGGCGACACCACCGGCACGTCGCCGTCCTCCATGAGCTTGAGCAGGTTGGTCTGGACCCCGCGGCCCGAGACATCCCGGCCCGCGCCGTCGCCGCGCGTGGCCAGCTTGTCCACCTCGTCGAGGTAGATGATCCCATGCTCCGCCCGTTGGACGCTGCCGCCCGCTCGTCGCACCAGGTCGCGCACCAGGTCGTCCACGTCGCCGCCGACATAACCCGTCTCGCTGAACTTCGTGGCGTCTGCCTTCACGAAGGGCACGCCGATCAATTCCGCAGCCGAGCGGATAAGGTGGGTCTTGCCCACGCCGGTGGGCCCGAGGAGGAGGACGTTCTGCTTCTGGTAGAACGGCGCCTCGATGCCCTCCTGAGTCATCCGGACGTGCTGGAAATGATCGCAGAGGGCGACCCCGAGCACCTTCTTGGCCTCGGTCTGGCCGATGACGAACCGGTCGAGGTGGCGGGCGATCTCGCGGGGCTTGAGGTCGAAGGTGAACCGCTGCGAAGGGGTCGCCGTGGAGGCCACCTCCGGGCGGGCCCATGGCTCACCCGGTGGCCGGTCCGACGGGGCGGAGGCGGGCCGGCGGGCAGGCCGGGAAGGTCTCGGTTTGCGAGGGGCCGAATCGGCGTCGGACGGTGCGGAAGACGCGGCGGGGCCCGCGGTGATGGGACCCAGCGCGTCGGGATGGCCGGAGGGAATCTTGGGCATGATGGTTCGGCGGCAACGGGGTGAGCCCGGGGACGGCCTCGCAGCAGGGTGGTGCCATTCCCCGAAAAGCCCAACCGGGATCTTGCCGGGATCTTGCCCCGCGGACGGAGCGGCTCCCGAACCGTGATCACGGCATCAGGTTGACCGGCGCGCCTTTGGCCGGACACTCGTCGGCATGCCACGTGAATCCGCGACGGCCCGCCGGCAGCGGGTCGCCCTGTTGCTGGAGCGCCTCCGGTCCACCTACCCGGACGCGCATTGCGAATTGGATTTTTCCAATGCCCTCGAGCTGCTGGTGGCCACCATCCTCTCGGCCCAGTGCACCGACCGTCAGGTCAACGTGGTCACCGGATCGCTGTTCCAGAAGTACCGCTCGGCCCGCGAGTACGCGGCGGCCGATCCGGCGACCCTTGAATCCGACATCCGGCGCATCGGTCTCTTCCGCAACAAGGCACGCAATCTCCGCTCCTGCTGCCAGGCGCTGGTGGACCGTCACGGCGGTGAGGTGCCGGCATCGATGGAGGCGCTCACCGCCCTCGATGGCGTCGGGCGCAAGACCGCCAACGTGGTCCTCGGCAACGCCTTCGGCATCGAGGCCGGCATCGTGGTGGACACCCATGTCGCGCGGCTCTCGAAGCGCCTCCGGCTCAGCGCCCACACCCAGCCGGAGAAGATCGAGCAGGACCTGATCGGCTGGGTTCCCCGCTCCGACTGGACCCTCTTCAGCCACTGGCTCATCTGGCACGGCCGTCGACGCTGCGGGGCCCGCTCGCCGGATTGTGCCCACTGCGAGCTGCGCGGGTTTTGCCCGTCGGCCGCGGGCTGAAAGGAGGGCCGCAGGCCTTGACGATCGGATCGTCCAGCGCCCCCACGGTCTGGAACCGTCTGGTTTTCCACTCGTTCAGACCCGCGGACCGGGGCATCCTCGACCCGGAATGACCCACGAGGAAGCGCTCTCCCTGTTCCGCCAGACCGGTGCCCTGCTGGACGGACACTTCGTCCTTCGCAGCGGCCGACACAGCCGCCAGTTCTTCCAGTGCGCGCTGGCGCTCCAGCAGATGCCCCTGGTGGAACGCTTCGGTGCTGCGCTGGCGGGCCGGGTCCGCGGGCTGGGCATCGAGACGGTGATCGCCCCGGCGATGGGCGGCCTGGTCATCGGGCAGGAGGTCGCCCGGCAACTGGGCTGCCGGTTTCTGTTCGCGGAGAAGGAGAACGGGGTGCTGGTGCTGCGGCGTGGCTTCCGCATCCGGCCCGGCGAGCGATGCCTCGTGGTCGAAGACGTGGTGACCCAGGGAGGCCGCGCCCTGGAGACCGTCCGGATTGTCCAGTCGCAC
>JBIKMQ010000205.1:0-5044 GCA_044359215.1 Candidatus Chromulinivoraceae bacterium | reverse complement strand
CAACCAACCGGGGTGGTAACCACTCCCGGGCGAACCTCTGCCGGGAGCCGATCCCGGCAGGGTCTCGATCATCCGCAGCGATGGGGGATTGCGCCATGGATCGTCGTTCAGGATGCGTCCGGAGGCGGTGGATTGGATGGGGTTGATGCCGTAGTCCGATCCCGGCGCGAGTTGCACCACGATCGTTTCGCGGGGTTCCGGGTCGGAGTCGGTGACCGGGTTCAGGGCGAGCACGCGTTGGGATTCGCCGATCTCGAACCGGATCATGCGGACCGCCGACGCGCTTGCCAGACCCGTGTAGTCGACGCCGGGCGTGGCGGTGCCGCCGACGGTGTAGCCCACCTCCAAGGGCCCTGAGGTGGACCCGGTGCGGGAGAACATGAACGTGATTGCCTGACCGGAGTCCTCGTTCGCGTCCGACCACCCGGAGACGCCGATTTGAGGCAAATTGCCCTGGCCGGTCTTCGGCCGGCCGGTCGCTTGGCCCTTGGCATCGAGCGGGGCGCCTTCGAGCGGGGTCAGCCCCAGCAGGGCGATCACGCCCCAGAGTCCGGTCAACAGGCGGGTCCGGCGTCGGGGATCCGGGATGGATCGCCCATGCTTCGGTCGCGGCAGGGACGGGGTGGGGGAGGACGTCTGGGTCGCGTTCATGGGAGTCTTCATGATGGAGGTCGCGAAGCGCAAGGGATGGGTCGCGAGACCTGCCCGGCGGGGTGGGTCCGGTTGGATTTGGTCGAAGGATGATCGCAGAAACTGGCTTTGGAAGAATCAATTGAGCGGGAGAACGCCCGGCTTTGGCGGGAGTCGGTCCACTCCTCCTGGGCCGGCCGGTTCGCGGGGGCCAGCGCCGGGATCCAGCAGGTGCTGGAGCAGATCCGCCGCATCAAGGATTCCTCGGTGAATGTGCTGATCGGGGGCGAGAGCGGCACCGGGAAGGAATTGGCGGCGCGGGCGATCCACGACTCCAGCCTGAGGGCCCGCAAACCGATGGTGGCCCTCAATTGTGCGGCCCTGCCCGAGACGTTGATCGAGAGCGAACTGTTCGGCATCGAACGCGGGGTGGCCACCGGGGTGGACCGTCGGATCGGCCAGTTCGAGGCCGCCCATGGAGGCACGCTGTTCCTCGACGAGATCGGCGACCTGGCGCCCACCGCCCAGGCGAAGATCCTGAGGGCGCTCCAGGACCAGCGCATCGAGCGGGTCGGGGGACGCGGTTCGTCTCCGGTGGATGTGCGGGTGGTGTCGGCCACGAACAAGGACCTCGAGGCGGAGATCCGGGCCGGCCGTTTCCGGGAGGACCTCTACTACCGCCTCAAGGTGGTGTTCCTGCGCATGCCCTCGTTGCGGGACATCCCCGAGGACATCCCCATCCTCGCCGACCGCTTCCTCGCGGACATCTGCCGCGAACAGGGCAGACCCCGGATGGACTTCGAGCCGGGGTTGTTGGAGCGATTGCAGGCGATGCCATGGCCGGGCAATTCCCGACAGCTCCAGAACGAGATCCGACGCCTCGTGGCCTGTTCCCGCGGGCCTGTGCTGCGCGAGGAGGACTGGTCGGTGGGCCAGGCGATCCCCCGGCCCTCCCGTGGGCCTGCCCCGGCTTCGATCCTCGACCCGCCGTCGGAGCCCCGCCTCGGGGCGGCGGTCGAGGCCCTGGAGCGTCGGATGATCTCGGAGGCGCTCCAGCGGTGCGGCCACAACCAGGTGAAGGCGGCCAAATCGCTCGGGATCAGCCGGCAGGGGCTGCTCAACAAGCTCAAGCGCCTGGGTCTGCCGAGACGCTGGCAGCCCATGGAACCCGTGGACCCCGTGGACCCCGGGGAGATCGGAACCCTTCCCGCGTGAGCGGGGTGGTTTCCGCCGGGCAACCGGTTTTTCTTCCGGGTGCGCCGGCCCGGCGTCTCGAGGCGAGCCTCCGCCGTCGAGCCCCGGGACCGCCCTGGTTCGGGACCTCACTGGCCCGGCTGATAAAACCAGTCGACCCGGCCGTTGGCTCCCTTCGAGAGGACCTTCCAGGCCATGGGTGAGGTGTGGCCGTCGGCCCAGGCGTAGTTGCCGCCGTCGCCGTGGCGCACATAGCGGAAGAGGGCTACGTTCAGGCTGGGCGGGTACAGGTAGCCGTAGTTCCACCACTCGAGGCCCTTGGTGGGGTCCAGCCCGTCGCCGTTGAGGATCGTGTCGGAGGGCTTGGTGATGACCGAGGCCTTCACCCGGTCGGCCGGCGTGTACCCGAGGTAGGCGTAGTTGTGCCCGTAGCCGCCGTAGCCCTGGTACCCAGGCACACTTGCCGGGATGACGTTGGTGCCGATCTTGGCCGTGGGGCAGGCCACCACCTTGTCGCGCGCGACGAGGTTGGTGAAGTTGCGGTTGTCGGTGGCGATGTAGGTGGAGATCTCGGCGAACCAGCGGCTCGGCGCCACCCACCCGGAACCGACCGGCACCTCGGTGCCCGCCACCGGCAGGAAGTCGTTCTGGTCGCCCGCGTAGAGCAGGTAGCCGAGCACGATTTGCTTCTCGTTGCTGGTGCAGCGCACCCGCTGCGCCTTGGCCTTCGCGCGCGAGAGCGCCGGAAGGAGCATCCCGGCGAGGATGGCGATGATGGCGATCACCACCAGCAGCTCGATGAGCGTGAAGGCCCGTTGCCGGCAGGGGCCCGGGATCCTGGCGATGACGGTGGAGCGCATGGGTTGGCCTTCATGCAAGCCGCTCCTCTGGGACCTGTCAAAGGCGTGATTCCACACCCGCTGGTTGCCCGTGTCCGACCGGGCATGGCGGGCCTCCGGTGGATCGGTCGCATCGAACCCGGGGGCCGGCCCATCCGACTTCGCCGGTTGGAACGCCGGGGTTTCTGGCGGATTGACCCCGCCGGTTCCGGGTTCCTAGGATTTCGTCCGATCCCTCCGGCCCATGAAGACCCCTGAGCGAACCCGTCGTGGACCTGAAGCGGAGCCGACGACCCGGGAGGTGGCGGCGGCTCCGGGGGTGCCGACGACCGGGCCGGTCCCGCTGGCCGCCCGCCACTGGTCCTGGGGTTGGCGGGCCCTCTGGGCGTTCCTCTGCCTCGGCGTGGTGCTGGAGGCCCTGCATGGGTTCAAGGACCCCGCCTACCTCGCCCCGTCCCAATCGACCCGACGCCTCATGTGGACCCTGGCCCATGCCCACGGGACGCTGCTCGGCCTGATCCAGCTGGCCTTCGCCGCCTACCTCGGGCTGGTCGCGGTGCCCCCGTCGCCGCGACGGTGGGCCTGGGCCTCGGGCCTGCTGCTGGCGGCGCAGGGCCTGTTGCCCATCGGGTTCCTCTTGGGAGGCTGGTTCATTCGCGGGGGCGACCCCGGCGTGGGGATCTTCCTCGTGCCCGTCGGTGCGGCATGCCTGGTGGTCTCGGTGGGCTTGATCGCGCTGGGCCCCGGGGCGATGCACCGATCCGAGGCCCGAGGCCGCAAACCGCCCGAGTCATGACCCTCGAGTGGACGCTCTTTGCGCTGGCCTGCGCCGTCGTGGCGGCGCTGGTGGCCTGGACCCACCCGGGCCGTGGTCGGGGCCGGGCCTGGGGGCCCGTGGGCGCGGTCACGGGCGCGCTGGTCCTCGCCGCCGGTGTGGGATGGGTCTGGCAATCCGGGCGCACCGCGGTGGCGGTCCGCGAGGCGGCCTTCCGTCCGAAGGTCCCGCGCGAGACGCCGCACTCGGGCTATGTCTCCAGCGACCAGTGCGCCTCGTGCCATCCTGGTCCGCACCAGTCGTGGCATGACTCGTTCCACCGGAGGATGACCCAGAAGGCGACGCCGGAGGCGGTGCTGGGCGACTTCGACCACCGCGAGTTCACGGTCGACGGGCACCCCATCCGGCTCGAGCGGCGTGGCGACGAGTTCTGGGCCGAGATGGTCGACCCGGACTGGACCCACGACCAGGCCCGGGCCCGGGCCGGCTGGAAGGGGTTCCGCGTCGAGGACCCGGCACGCGCCCCCCGCGTCTGGAAGCGCGTCGGCATGACCACCGGCTCCCACAATTTCCAGGCCTACTGGGTGCCCGGACGCCACGGCAACCTGCAGTTCTCGCTGCCGATGGCCTGGCTCGTGGAGGAGAAACGATGGATCCCCCGCAAGGACACCTTCATCCGCGATCCCGAGGCCCCCTCGCCCAACCAGATCTGGAACATCAACTGCATCCAGTGCCATGTCACCGGGGGCGTCCCAGGCCGGGACCCGCGCAGCGGGCTCATCGAGAGCCGTGTCGGCGAGATGGGCATCTCCTGCGAGGCCTGCCATGGCCCGGGCGAGGCCCACGTCCAGGCCCACCGCAACCCGCTGCGCCGGTACCTGCGGCACCTCGGGGCGCGCGAGGCCGACCCCACCATCGTCAACCCGGCCCGCCTGGGACCGAGGGCTTCCACCCAGGTCTGCGGCCAATGCCATGGCGTGAAGTTCGTCCACGGGTTCGACGAATACCTTCAGGCGGGCTTCTCGTACCGGCCCGGCGGCGAGATGGAGCCGGCGACGCCGCTGTTGCGCCATCCGCGCTTGCGGGATCCGAAGGGGATTCCCCCGGAGATCACCGGAGACCCTCAGGCCATGGACAACATCTTCTGGCCGGATGGGATGATCCGGGTCACCGGCCGCGAGTACAGCGGGCTGCACGAGTCGGCCTGCCACCTCAAGGGCGGCATGACCTGCCTGTCCTGCCACTCCATGCACGACGCCCCGCCCGACGACCAGTTGCGGCGCGACCGGATCGGCGACCAGGCCTGCCTGCAGTGCCACCCGTCGATCGCGGCCAATCCCACGGCGCACACGCACCATGCGGCCGGTTCGTCGGGCAGCGCCTGCTACGCCTGCCACATGCCGCACGCCACCTACGGGCTGCTCAAGGCCGTGCGCAACCACTACATCGACAGCCCCTCGGCCCGGTCCACCCTCGAGACCGGCCGGCCCAACGCCTGCAACCTCTGTCACCTCGACCAGACCCTCGAGTGGACCGCCCGGCACCTGGCCGCCTGGACGGGCAAGCCCGCCCCGGCCCTCCCGGCCGAGCACCGCACGGTGTCGCT